>JACREQ010000034.1 GCA_016218155.1 Bacteroidia bacterium | reverse complement strand
TGCTTATGGCGGTATGGAAGTTTGTTTTAATTTTCTTTATCAGATTGTACAATTTGAAGAAGGCAGACTAACTCCTACAAATTTTGTACAAAGCACACCAAATGCAATAGCAGCTCAGATTGGATTAACCACCGGAAATAAAAGCTATAACATAACACACGTACATCGCGGTTTGGCTTTTGAAAATGCATTAATTGATGCTTCAATGTTGTTGAAAGAAAATTCTGATTTTAATTTATTGGTAGGTGGCGTCGATGAAATTTCAAGCTATAATTACAATATCGAAAACCTAGGTGGCTGGTATAAAAGTGAAGAAACAGATAACACAGAATTATACATTAACGATACAAAAGGAACAATTGCAGGAGAAGGTGTAACAATGTTTCTTGTAAATAATGCTAAAGAAAATTCAATTGCTAAAATATCTGCAATAAAAACCTTGCATACAGATAGCTCAGATGAAGTCGCAGAACAACTTAAAATATTTATTGCTGATAACATTATACCAGATAAACAGATTGATTTATTCCTTACCGGAGAAAATGGTGATAATCGCTTAAATAAGTATTCAAATATTTGCGAAAATATTTTTGATGACAATACTGCAATTTCAAGGTTTAAACATTGTTGTGGAGAGTATCCAACTGCATCTGCTTTCTCGCTTTGGCTTGCTACTTATTTTTTAAATAATCCTCCTTTACCTTCGCATTTTATAAAACGAAACCTCTCTCCTCAAAATCTCTCAACGAAAGATCATAATGGGCTTAAAAGTATTATAACTTACAATAACTATAAAGGTCAACAACATAGTTTTATGTTGATTGAAAAATAAAAATAATCTTTTTGTATTTTTTACTACGCAAGAACATCAGAAAATTAATGTTTAATTAAACATCTATGTTCTAAACTACAACATGCTTTCATCAGAATCATTCAAAGAAGAACTTGATGTAAAAATTAGTACAACTTTTCCCTAATCTCCTTTAATCTATCATCAACAATAAACTCATCATAATCCATTTGCTTATCCAACATTCCTTTTGGAGCAATTTCAATAATTCTATTGCACACTGTTTGGATAAATTCATGGTCATGTGACGACATTAATATATTGCCTTTAAATTTTATAAGTGTATTGTTAAATGCCTGTATTGATTCCAAATCTAAGTGATTTGTAGGAGTATCGAGTAACATTACATTAGCATTTCTAATCATCATACGTGCAATCATACAACGAACCTTTTCACCTCCCGAAAGAACATTTGCCTTCTTGTAAATCTCTTCACCAGAGAATAACATTTTACCCAAATATCCTCTTAAATATAATTCTGTAGTATCTTCTGAGTATTGTCCCAGCCAATCGGTAAGCATGATATCTTTCTGAAACAAAGCCTCATATTCTAAAGGCAAATATGCTTTAACAATAGTTTGTCCCCACTCAAATGAGCCATGGTCAGGCTCTACATGGCCTTTTAAAATCTCAAACAAAACTGTCATCGCACGTGTATCACGTGAAAGAAAGACAATTTTATCGTTTTTATTTACAGTAAAGCTTAAGTTTTTGAATAATGTTTTTCCATCAACAGTTTTTGAAAGATTCTTTACTTCAAGAATGTTATTTCCGGGCTCACGACCAGGAGTAAAAATAATTCCGGGATATTTTCTTGTAGAAGGTTTTATTTCTTCAATATTAAGCTTTTCTATCATCTTTTTGCGACTGGTAGTTTGCTTAGATTTTGATGCATTTGCACTAAAACGTGCAATAAATTCCTGAAGTTCCTTTTTCTTTTCTTCAGCTTTTTTGTTTTGTGTTAATTGTTGTCGTAATGCAAGCTGGCTTGATTCATACCAAAAAGTATAGTTCCCTGAGAACAATTGAATTTTACCAAAATCAATATCAACAACATGTGTGCAGATTGAATCCAAAAAATGCCTGTCGTGAGAAACTACCAATACAGTATTGTCAAAATTACAAAGATAATTTTCTAGCCAGTTTACAGTTTCTAAGTCAAGATCATTGGTAGGTTCATCTAAAAGCAAATTATCTGGTTTACCAAAAAGAGCCTGAGCTAAAAGAACCTTTACTTTTTCTTTACCATTAAGTTCTTTCATTAATTTATCATGAAGCTCCTCTTTTATTCCTAATCCACTTAGCAGGTTTGCAGCATCGCTTTCAGCGTTCCAACCATCAATTTCTGCAAATTTCTCTTCAAGTTCAGAAGCTCTTATTCCATCTTTTTCTGTAAAATCACTCTTTGCATAAAGAATTTCTTTTTCTTTCATTATTTGCCATAAAACTGTATGCCCCATTAATACTGTTGTAAGCACAGGAAAATCGTCAAACTCAAAATGGTTTTGTTTTAATACCGACAATCTTTCTCCATGACCAAATGTTATGGAACCCTTAGTATTTTCAACTTCACCATAAAGCATTTTTAAAAAGGTTGATTTACCTGCACCGTTTGCACCTATTATTCCATAACAATTACCCGGTGTAAATTTTAAATTAACCTCCTGAAATAATATGCGCTTTCCAAACTGAATTCCAAGATCTGAAACTGTAATCATTTATTATTAATATGTATTATTTGAGTTTTAAAATTTATCTTCAAAAGGCTGCAAAAGTAATCAATTATTAATAAGGAATATGCATTAATTTAAAAATTGCATGTTTAATTGATAAACAGAGAATTTATCATGCCCTATAATTAATTGTGCATGTCAAATATTTTTAATACTTGAATTATTTGAAAAATCCAATTTATAGATAAAACACTAATCCGTTTTAAAATATTTAAAAATCACTTTTTAAAACTCTGTTTTTTTAACAAAAAACATATTTTGACACAATAAATATGTGCCGTAAAGCATATTAACACAGCGCACATGATTGCTCATTATTGTTGTAATATTCAACAAACATGTAATTTATTGCAGTTATTATATTATATTTCTGACACATATACCATACATTTATCTCTATAAAAATATTTTTCAGAAATATGTTTATAAACATATCTATATATTTACATTTCTCGATACTCTGCCCTTATATTTACATTTTAAAAAGATGAAATGCAAAGACGAGAATTTTTAAAAATATCTTCATTAGGAATCGGAGGTCTTGCTTTGTCAGGAACTCTGCTATATGAATTTTTTAATTCAGCTAATGACGAGACCGATGGAGAATTACATCGTTTCCCAACCTATTGTGAAATATGCTTCTGGCAATGTGCAGGATGGACGCATCTGGATAAGGATAAAAAGATCTGGAAAATTATAGGAAATGAAGACGATCCGCATAGTAACGGTAGATTATGTCCACGCGGTACAGGTGGAATAGGTTCGTATTATGATAAAGACCGCTTAAAAAAACCATTAATTAGGATTAACGACAGAGGAAAACAATCATTCAGAGAAGCCAGCTGGGAAGAAGCATTTGATTTAATTGCAAAAAAAATGAAGGATATCTCTTCAAAGTATGGTCCCGAAAGCATGGCATTATTTCATCATGGCTCTGGGGGCAAATATTTCACAAATCTAATTAAAGCATTTGGATCAGATAATATCGCAAAACCTTCATTTGCACAATGTATGGGTCCGCGCGAAGTTGCATATGCTGCAACATTTGGCACAGGACTAAGTTCTCCTGAACCTCTTGACATAAGAGACACAAAATGTCTTGTTCTTATTGGTTCACATCTTGGAGAAAACATGCACAATGCACAGGTACAGGAAATGAGCGATGCAATTGATAAAGGAGCATCAATAATTACCGTTGATCCAAGATTCTCGACAGCAGCAAGTAAATCGAAATTTTGGTTACCCATAAAACCAGCTACTGACATAGCCTTACTTTTATCATGGATAAATGTATTAATTACAAATGAATGGTACGATAAAGAATTTGTTGAATTAAACTGTGAAGGGTTCGATCAGTTAAAACAACATGTACAATCATTCACTCCAGAATGGGCTTTTGGAATTACAACTATTGAGCCTGATGTTATTGTAAAGACAGCAAAAACAATGCACGATGCGAGTCCTGCAGTAATAATACATCCCGGAAGACACACAACATGGTATGGCGACGACACACAAAGATTACGGGCAGTTGCAATTTTAAATGCATTATTAGGCAGCTGGGGAAAAAGAGGAGGATTTTTTATTCCCGATAAAGCTAGCTTACCACATCATCACTTACCTGCATATCCAAAACCTGCATGGACATGGAAGGATACTGTTGACGGCAAATACAATTTAGTAGATTTAGGCCTTGCCAACATTATGGTTGATGCTTCAATTCCTAAAAAAAGCGGCGATAACTCAAAAGTTATTAAAGGCTGGTTTGTTGTAGGCACAAATTTAATTAACACTTTGCCAAATACTACACATACTTTAAAAGCAATTCAAAATCTTGATTTGCTAGTTGCAATAGATACTATGCCAATGGAAATAACAGGTTGGGCAGATGTTATCTTACCGGAATGTACTTATCTGGAAAGATATGACAGCATTAGAGTAAACCAAAACAGAGAAGCAAATATTGCCTTAAGAATGCCTGCAACCAAGCCACTTTACGACACAAAACCTGCGTGGTGGATGGCTCGTGAACTTGGATTAAAACTTGGTCTGAAAGAGTATTTCCCTTTTAAAACTCAGGAAGAAGAATTAGATTGGGAATTAACACAGATAGGTTCTTCATTAAAAGAAATGAAAAAGATAGGTGTAAAAAAGATCCCTACTCCCGACCATTATTTATATATAGCAAAAGGTGAAACAATAGAGTTTAATACTAATTCCGGAAAAATAGAATTATATTCTTCAGCTATTGATGAAGAAGGGTTCCCTGCAATGCCGGTTTATACCAAACATCCAGAACCTGAAGATGGCTTTTACAGATTAATATATGGAAGAGCACCAATGCACACTTTTAGCAGAACAGCAAATAATCCAAATCTAACAGATTTAATGGACGAAAATACTGTATGGATAAATCCGAAAATTGCTAACCTCTGGGATTTAAAAGAGAATCAATATATAAAGCTTAAGAATCAAGACGGAATAGTTTCAACTTTTTCAATTAAAGTAAGAATTACCGAAAGAATTAGAATTGATTCTGTATATATGGTGCATGGATTTGGTCATGCCGACAAAAAATTAACTCAGGCATACGGTAGAGGAGCGTCAGATACTGAAATGATAACAAATGTTTTAATTGATCCAATTATGGGAGGAACAGGAATGAGAGGAAATTTTGTAACATTTATCACAGAAACAGTTTAATTATTAACTATTAAATTAAAAGACTATGCGATATGCAATGGCAATAGATACTTTAAAGTGTGTTGGGTGCAGCGATTGTGTTGTTGCCTGCCAGACTGAAAACAATGTGCCAATAGGATATTGTCGCGATTGGATTGTTGAAGTTACTGATGGCACATACCCTAACCTTACACTTGAAAACAGATCTGAACGTTGTTGTCATTGCACAAATGCACCTTGTGTAAGATGTTGCCCAACCGGAGCAAGTCACAAAACAGAAGAAGGAGTTGTTCTTGTTACTCATAGTGACTGTATTGGATGTGCAGCATGTATTACTTCATGTCCGTATGATGCCAGATATACACATCCGGAAGGTTATGTTGACAAATGTACATTTTGTTATCATAGACTGGCTGACGGACTTTTACCTGCGTGCGTTTCTGTTTGTCCAACAAAGTGCCTTTATTTTGGTGATTTAGATAATCCCGAAAGTAAAATTTCAGAGGTTTTAAAAAACAGAAAATGGAAACTTCTTATTCCTGAAGCCGGCACTGAGCCTAAATTATATTTCTTAATTTAAAATTAGTCATACTAAATTATATTATGAGAGAAGAAATTATTGTAAGTGGTAGAATGAACAAAGGTGTTGATCCAATACTTCATGCCTGGGGTTGGGAAATAGCACTTTATTTATTTCTTGGTGGTTTAGCTGCAGGTTTAATTATATATACTGCCTTTTATGCTATTACAAAAAAAGAAAATAAATATTTTACCGCAACAAAAGTTACTCCTATTTTTGCCTCAATATTTCTTATACTTGGCTTATCGGCATTATTTATTGACTTACATCATAAACTTTATTTCTGGCAATTATACACTAATATTAATTTAAGATCGCCAATGTCGTGGGGTGCATGGACATTGTTAATTGTTACTCCTCTAATTATGATATATTCTGTTCTTAATTTTAAAGAATTATTTCCAAAAGTAAATTTCACAAAATATAAATTGCTTAAATTAATAATTAGTCCGATTGACTCTGATACAATAAACTGGCAATGGAAATATTCACTAATAAGAAAATTTGAATTATTTCTTCAAAAAAACATTAGAATATTGTTATGGGTTTTATTAATTCTTGGAATAATACTTGGAATTTACACCGGAATACTACTCTCAGCATTTAATGCCAGACCTCTTTGGAACACTTCAGTATTAGGCGTTTTGTTTCTAACCTCAGGATTATCTACTGCAGCAGCATTTATTATGCTTTTATCTAAAAACAAAGAAGAAATAAAATGGTTTAGTAAAATTGATCTTATAATGATAGCTATAGAATTATTTTTAATAATTCATATGTTTATGGGATTCCTTGCAAGCACAAAAGTTCAGATAGAGGCTGCCAATCTATTTCTTGGCGGGCAGTACACAGTTGTATTCTGGGTTTTTGTAGTTTTTATCGGATTAATTTTACCCGCAATTTTAGAAATTATGGAATTAAAAGGAAAGCATATTAATCATAAAATATCTGCCATTCTGGTTTTATTTGGTGGATTACTTTTACGGTTTATTATTATTTATGCAGGTCAAAACAGCAGATATTTGTATTAATTATTTAGAAATAACAATATGGAACAAAGTTCAAACGAGACAGTAACTCACAAAAAAGCTAAACCATATATAAATCCATATATTGGTGGAGTTCTTTTAGGTATAGTGTTATTATCTGCATTTTTTGTTGCAGGTGAAGGCTTAGGTGCTAGCGGAGCTTTTAAAAATGTTCTTTCGGTATGTGCCGCTCCAATAACCTCGGATGATAACACTACCGGATTCTTTGCAAAAACCTATCATTCCTTGATGGAAGATTCAAAAAAATGGTGGATAGTACTTGAAGTACTTGGAGTATTAATTGGCGGATTACTATCAGGAGCAATTTCGGGTAGATTAAAACTTAAAACAGAACATAGTCCTAAAATAACAAAGAAACGCAGGCTAATATTTGCATTATTGGGTGGAGTGTTTTTTGGTATAGGCTCACAATTTGGCAGAGGATGTACCAGTGGTGCTGCATTATCTGGTATGGCAAGTTTCTCGGTTGCCGGATTCTTAACAATGATCTGCATATTCGGAACAGGTTATGCATTAGCTTACTTTTTCAGAAAAAACTGGATTTAATTACAAACATTATAAAATTAAATTAAAATGGCTCCTTTAGTAGAAAACGAAATAATCTCCGGAAACTTTAACCTCCTTATTGCTTTATTCATTGGCTTAGGGTTTGGATTTGTTCTGGAACAATCAGGATTTTCATCAAGCAGAAAATTAGCAGGTGTTTTTTATGGTTACGATATGACAGTAATGAAAGTATTCTTTACAGCTGCAGTTACAGCTATGTTCGGACTTTTATTTTTTAGTTTGTTTGGATGGATAGATTTAGAAATGATTTATGTAAATAACACATTTCTATACTCGGCAATAATTGGCGGAGTATTAATGGGTATTGGGTTTATTATGGGAGGATATTGCCCCGGAACCAGCATGTGTGCTGCCGCAATTGGAAAAATTGATGCAATGGTTTTTATAATAGGTATTTTTATCGGAGTAATAATTTTTGGAATAGGATTTCCCTTATGGGAAAAAATATATACTGCAAAAAGTATGGGACCATTAAAACTATCAGATCTTATTGGAGTTAAAGATGGTGTGTTTTTATTTCTACTAGCAGCTATGGCATTGGCAATGTTTTATGCTGCCGAATGGATTGAGAAAAAATTTCCTCGTGACGTTTATTAATTTATTAATAATTAGAAATTATGAAAGCATTAAAATATTTAACGGTAGCCTTTGTTTCACTTGGACTTATCGTAGCATTTGTTCCAAAGCAAACTGTAACACCGATGAAAATTAACAGCGAGCAAATTGTTACAGAAATAAAACAAAAAGCATATTATATAAGTTCTGATGATCTTGCTTCAATTATTATTAATAAAGATCCTTTATATAAATTAGTAGATGTAAGAGATGTTGCCGAATTTCAAAGCTATTCTTTACCGGGGGCGACAAACATTGATTTAAAAGACATAATCAGTACAAACTGGGAAGAGTTTATGAATCAGGATAAATATACAATAGTATTATATTCAAATAGTAATCTTGAGGCAGTAGAAGCATGGATACTATGTAGACAAAAAGGCTACGAAAATATTTATGTTTTACAAGGCGGTCTTAACAATTGGTACGAAACAATAGTAAACCCTAAACATCCTGCATCAACACTTCCTGACGAAGATCAGGCAAAATATGATTTCAGAAAAGCCGCTGGCAAAGCATTAGGAGTTGATGGCAATGACAGCTCAGCAGTTGCATCTCCTGTAAAAGTTACCACAGGCGGCTCAAAACCTACAACAGGTCCTAAAAAGAAGAAGAAAGGCGCTTCGGGAGGTTGTGGTTAATAATAACACATTAAAGAATATTACATTCCAAAACTTTTGTTTAAGAAATCGTTGAAAGGCTTCATTGCTTTAAAAATCTCAGTTGTTTTTTTGAAAGCATCTTTGCCTAACAAAAACTCATCTTTAATCTCGTGAATTACTGTAAAATCTTTAAATTTTAAATATTCTGCACCTTTAAAGTTTTTATCAAACCCCTTAGGCATTAAAGTTGTTTTTGAGCCTGAAATTTCTTTAAAATTTGCCTTGAAGTCTTTATTGTTTATAATTTTAGTAAACTCTTCAAAATTATTATAGATTTCTTCTCTTAGTTTTTTTAGTATAGGAGCAGGTGGCATATAAATTCCACCTCCAATAAAACATTCACCAGGCTCAATATGTATGTAATATCCGGCCATTCCGCTTTTACGACCACCGGCAACAAAGAAAGCCCCGAAATTTGTTTTGTATGGTGTTTTATCTTTTGAGAATCTTATATCTTTATAAATTCTAAAAACACAATCTTTAGGGGTTAGATTTCCTATTTCTGAATCAAATGTTGCAATTGCAGTAATAAATTCAGCTACAATTTTCTCGAAATCAAATTTCAACTTATCATACAATGGTTTATTTTTAGCAAACCAAACTTTATCGTTATTAAATTTTAACTCATTTAGAAATGTAAAATACTCTTTTGTAAGCATGACTTTATTTTTTTTATAAAAATAAATAAAACAAAGTTATTTTTATAGAAAAGAATAACCAAAAAGGAAATAAATGGAAAATAAAAAGAACAAAACTAGCTTTTTTGTTTGAAGGACTATATTTGAACATGGTGTAAATTAGTGATAAAAACTTTTGGTTTCAATCAGAGAACCTTAGTATTAAAAAACTAGCTTTTTTTCCAAATTTAATGATAATTTTGCCTTCCATAAATATTTATATCTTTTTGCAATAAATTGACTGAGAAACAAGCATATTTGAATACTGAAGAAAGGTATTGTGTTATTATTCCAACTTATAACAATGCTTCTAAAATTGAAGAAGTTATAGAAGGCGTATTAAAACAAACCCCAAATATTATTGTTGTTAACGATGGTGCTACCGACAACACTTCTTCAATTCTAACTAAATATCAAAACATTACAACTATTTCTTACCCCGACAATAAAGGTAAAGGATATGCTATTAAAAAAGGATTTAAAAAAGCTATTGAGTTGGGATTTGACTATGCAATCACTATAGATTCTGATGGTCAACACGATGCCAAAGAGATTCCAAAATTTGTTGAAGCTCATAAAACGAATAAAGAGGCAATTATTATTGGGGCACG
Organism: Bacteroidia bacterium; assembly: GCA_016218155.1. NCBI lineage: Bacteria > Pseudomonadati > Bacteroidota > Bacteroidia > Bacteroidia bacterium. Next base: position 134,336 of record JACREQ010000034.1, on the reverse strand, counting down.
AAAAATAATTAATGGTAATGTACCAAGAAAAAACAGTTTTGCTAATAATTTTTCTAATTTTTGGTTTTTGGTAATTACCGGAATAAAGTTAGACGATACTCAATCTGGTTTTAGGCTCTACCCATTAAATAAAATGCGAAAAATAAGACTACTAACGCGTCGTTATGAATTCGAAATTGAAGTTATGGTTAAAGCATCCTGGAAAAATATTCCAATTGATTCTATTCCCATTTCGGTATTTTATCCACCAACAGAAGAGCGCATAACTCATTTCAGACCATTTATAGATTTTTTTAGAATAGGTTTATTAAATTCTTGGTTGGTATTTTTAAGTCTGGCATTTTATCGCCCATTTGCAATATTAAAAAAATTAAATCGTAAAAATATTGCAGAGTTTTTTGATCAAAATCTTATAAGAACAAAGGACAGTAATGCCAAAATTGTTTTATCAATAATGTTTGGAGTTTACATGGGAATTATTCCTCTTTGGGGATATCAATTGATAAGCGCAATAGCTCTAGCTCATATGTTTAAATTAAACAAATTAATTGTAGGTGTTGCTGCCAATATAAGTATTACGCCAATGATTCCTGTAATCATTTATTTAAGCTATCTAACAGGTGGAATTGCAATGGGAACAGATATTTCAACACTTCCATTTAATGCAGGATTTAGTCTCGATTTATTTGCATTAAATATTGAACAATACTTACTTGGAAGTGTTCTTTTAGCTAGTGGAGTTTCTGCATTGTTTGGACTATTCTTTTACATTTTACTATTAATACTCAGAAGAAAAAAGGTATAGCGTAAAAACATAATGGCACAATTCTTTATCATACTATACAATTTCTTTAAAAGACATAAAATCTGGTTTCTGGTTCTTTTAGTATTCATTGTTGTATCTGCATTCTCATTTGTATTTAACATTAAACTCGAAGAAGATATTAATAATGCAATACCAGGAAAAGACAAAAAAGATAAAATAAATATCGCTTTTCAAAATACAGGTATTGCTGATAAAATAATTATCAATATTTGCCTTTCAGATAGCCTCAAAGAAGCTGACCCTGATTCCTTAACTGCTTTTGCAGAAGAGCTTGGCACGGAATTAAAATCAGATACGTATAAACCATTTTTTAAAGGAGTTTTTTACAAAATAAATGATTCATTATTTAGTACAATTTCAGATATTTTCTATCAGAATTATCCTGTTTTCTTAAATAATGATGACTTTGAAAAACTTGACAGTATTACTTCTGCTAACAATATAGAAAAATCTATTCAAAGAACATATGAATCATTAATTTCCCCTGCAAGTTTTGCATTTAAAGAAAATATAACCCTTGACCCTCTTGGCATTACAGGTATTGCTTTAAAAAAACTTAACAGTGCAAGCTTCGATGAGAATTATGAAATTTATAATGGTTTTATTTTAACTAAAAACAAAAAAAATCTTTTTCTGTTTGCAAATACTGTTAATGCAAACAATAAAACTGCCGAAAATACTGAAATGGCGGCTTTGTTATCAAAAACTATTGATAAAATCAGTCAAAAACATAACAACCAAATAAAAGCAGAACCTTTTGGCTCTGCACTAATTTCAGTAGCTAATGCCAATACTCTAAAAAAAGATATCATACTTACTTTTTCTATAGCTACGGTTTTACTTATTTTAATCATAAGTTTTTCTGTAAGAGACAAAAGAGTTTTTCTTATCATTTTTATTCCAACAGTTTTAGCCGGTGGGCTGGCATTATCTGCTTTAGCCTTTATGTTACCTGCCATTTCGGTAATTACATTAAGTATGGGACCAATTGTTCTGGCAATAACTGTTGACTATTCTTTACATATTATTTCGCACCAGAAACATAAAAAAGACATTATTGCAACTTTAAAAGATGTAGCTTTTCCAATTATGGTTTGTGGTATTGCTACAGCATTCGAGTTTATTAGTTTATTTTTTGTTTCGTCAAAAGTATTGCAGGAACTTGGAATATTTGCAGCAATAGCTGTAGTCGTTTCAGCTGCTTTAACTTTAATTATTTTACCTCAGATTATTGACAAAAACAAAAGGCAGCATATTATTGAAAAAAATTATTTAGAAAACCTACTGGATAAAATTACACATTTTGAATTTGACAGATTTAAACCAGTTTTAATTTCATTCTCGATTCTTACGATTGTTTTTATATACTTTGCTTTTAAAGTAGAATTTGAAGGTGATTTGATGAAAATGAACTTCATGTCTGATGAGCTTAGAACAGCAGAAAATAATCTTAAAAGAATAAATGACTTTACAGACAATACAGCATATGTAATTTCTTATGGAGAAAATGCCGAAGAAGCTTTAAAAAACAATGAAAAAGTTCAAAAAAGAATTGATCAGCTCAAAGCTGATTCTACCATAACAAAGTTCCGTTCAGTTACAGATATACTTATTTCTGACTCTTTACAATTAGCAAGAATCAATAAATGGAAAAATTACTGGACAAAAGAAAAGAAAGACAGTATTAAAAAACATATTGAAAAATCTGCCAAAGATGCAGGATTTAGTGTAAATGCATTTGACAAGTTTTTTACATCACTTGATAAAGAATACAAGCCTATTCCACATGTTTCATTTAATCTTTTAAAGGATAATTTATTTAAAGAAAATTTTTACAAAAAAAATAATTTAGTAAGTATTGTTAGCATATTAAAGCTTGAAAAAAGTCACCGTGCCGAACTGAAAGAAAAATTTAACGACTTTACAAATTCTTCTTTAATTGACCGCCAATCAATAGTTGCAAAATACGTGGAATACCTTAATAAAGATTTTGGTTTTATTGCAAATGTAAGTTTGGGATTAGTGCTAATTATTTTAATCATTGCATTTGGACGTATTGAAATTGGGTTTATAACATTCCTGCCAATTCTTTTAAGTTGGGTGTGGACACTAGGTATAATGAGCATATTTGGCATTAAATTTAACATTTTCAATATTATTATTTCGTCGTTCATAACCGGGATGGGTGTAGATTACAGTACTTACATAATGCAAGGACTGATTTTGGGCTATTCTACCAGCCAGAAAACCCTGCTATCATTTAAAACAAACATACTGGTTTCTGCCATGATTACTATATCCGGAACCGGAGTTTTAATTTTTGCCAAACATCCTGCACTTTATTCTATTGCTTCGATCTCAGTAATAGGTCTTCTGTCTGTTGTTTTGCTTTCTTACACATACGAACCATTACTTTTTAAAACCCTTGTTTCGAAAAACGGCAAAAACAGAGCTGTTCCTATAACACTTTCAAATCTTCTTTTAACAATTGGAGCTTTTACTATTTTCACAACTGGCTGCTTATTGTTAAATATTTGCCTTTTAATTGCAATCGGGTTACCGATAAGAATTAAACAAAAAAAACTATTCATGCACTACTGTATGATGTATGCTTGTCGTGGTATAGTATACAGTCTTTTCCCTATCAAAAAGAAAAAAATTAATCTTTCAGCAGAAAATTTTAAAAAGCCTTCAATTATTATTAGTAACCATCAATCTCATGTTGATTTATTAATATTACTGGCACTTAACCCAAAAATGGTTGTATTAACAACCAACTGGGTTTGGAATAGTCCGTTTTATGGTTATGTTATTCGTTTTATCGACTTCTTTAGCGTAAAAGAAGGTAATGAAAAACTGATAGAAAAATTAAAACTTAAAATTGATGAAGGATATTCAATATTAGTATTTCCTGAGGGTAGTCGATCAAAAGACCAGAATATTACCCGTTTTCATAAAGGGGCATTTTATCTTGCAAAACAACTTGATTTAGATATAGTGCCAATATTACTTCATGGCGCAGGCGATTGTATGTTGAAAGGTGAGAATTATGTTCGTTCGGGAAAAATAACAACAAAGATTTATAACAGAATTTTAGCCACAGATTCTGCACATGGAAAAGATTATCACGAACTCACAAAATCACTTCAAACCTTTTACCGTAAAACATATGAAGAATTAAAAAAAGAATGTGAAACTCCAAAATATCTTTCAGATAAACTTATTAAAAACTATATTTATAAGGGTCCTTTACTGGAATGGTATTGCCGAATAAAAATTAAGCTGGAAAATAATTACACATATTTTAATGAAATTATTCCTCAGAAAGCTGAGATACTCGATATAGGATGCGGATACGGTTTTATGTCTTACATGCTTGGGTTTCTTTCTAACAAAAGGAAAATAACAGGTATAGATTACGACGAAGATAAAATTGAGGTAGCTCAAAATTGCATCTCAAAAAATGAAAACACTCAATTCTTTCATGCTGATGCAACAGAGTACAAATTTGAAAACAAAGACGTGTTTATACTTTCAGATATTTTACACTATATAAGCGAAGAAAAACAAATCAGTCTTATTGAGAATTGCATAAATCATTTGAATGAAAACGGAATGGTAATCATTCGTGATGCAGATAAAGACTTAAAGAAAAGACATTTAGGAACAAGATATACTGAGTTTTTCTCAACAAAATTTGGATTTAATAAACTTGAAGGAAAAGAACTTCATTTTACTGCAATTAATTTTATGGTTGATATTGCAAAACGTTTTAATTTGCAGTATGAAATTATTGATAACACAAAATTAACTTCGAACAAATTGTTAATAATCAGAAAATAAGTGGCAAAAGAAAAAGTCATAGTAATAGGCAGCGGTTTAGGTGGTTTGTTATCCGGCTGTATTTTAAGCAAAGAAGGTTACAAAGTTACTGTTCTTGAGAAAAACCGTCAGATTGGTGGTTGTCTTCAGGTTTTTGCCCGTAAGGGTCGTATTTTTAATACCGGTTTAAACTATACTGAAGGCTTAGCCGAGGGTCAAATATTATATAAATATTTTAAATACATTGGAATTATTGACAAGCTTAAACTTCTTAGGCTTGATATGGACGGATTTGAAAGAATAACATTTCAGAATGAAGAATATAAATTTGCACAGGGACAAGAATTATTTATAGAAACATTAGCTGAAAAATTTCCAAAGGAAAGACAAACGCTGGTTAAATACATTGATGATTTAAACCAGATGAGCAAACAGTTTCCGTTATACAATCTTACACAGGCAAACTATCAAATCTCAAGCTGGGAATCTTTCGAACAAAACATTACACAATATTTCGATGCTTTAACAAATAACAATAAATTAAAAAATGTTCTGTGTGGTGCAAATATGCTTTATGCGGGTGTACCGTCTAAAACCCCTTTTTATATTCATGCTGTTATTAATTCGTCATTTATTAATAGTTCCTGGAGGCTACTTGACGGGAGCCATCATTTGGCAATAAATCTTGCAAATATTATTAAAGCTAATGGTGGAGAAGTATTACGAAATAAAGAAGCCGGTAAATTCAGATTTAACAATAATAAAGTAAGTGCAGTTGAGACAAAAGACGGAGACGTAATTGAAACGGACATGGTTATTTCAAACATTCATCCGGCAAACACTTTAAAGATGATTGAAGGGAATCAGGTTTATAGTGCATATAGAAACAGAATTATGTCACTCGAAAACACAATTGGAATGTTTACTATTTACATTGTGTTAAAAGAAAATTCTTTCGAATACCAAAACTATAACCATTATTACCATAGAACAGACTCTGTGTGGTCTGCCGAAAATTACTCTGAAAAACAATGGCCCGACAGTTTTATGTTTTATACACCATCTAACTCTAACTCTTTAAAATATGCCGACAGCTTAATAATTATGAGCTATATGAGCATTAAGGATGTTGCTAAATGGGAAAACACTTGGATTGAACAAAGAGGCGACGACTATCTTGAGTTTAAACATAAAAAAGCCGAACAACTTTTAGATTTAGTAGATGTAAAATTTCCTGGTATCAGAAATCATATCGACAGCTATTATACCTCAACACCTCTAACTTATCGCGACTACACAGGCACTCCTGAAGGCTCAACTTATGGAATTTTAAAAGAAAGTGATCAACTTTTAAAAACAATAATTTCTCCAAAAACCAAAATTCCTAACCTGTTTTTTACTGGTCAGAATTTAAACATGCATGGTATATTAGGCGTAACAATAGCTGCTGTTATGACTTGTGGAGAAATTGTTGGTCACGATTATTTAGTAGATAAAATAATTGAAAGTAACACCTAATTAAATATGGATAAAAAATCAGTTGTTATTGCAGGAAGTGGTTTAGGCGGTTTACTTTGTGGTTATATTCTTAGCAAAGAGGGATACGAAGTTACAATTTTAGAAAAAAACCATCAGCTTGGCGGTTGTCTTCAGACTTTTGTTAGAAACAAATGCATTTTCGACACAGGCATGCACTATATTGGCAGTATGGCCGATGGTCAGGCACTAAATTATTTATTCAGATATTTTGGGCTGACACAAAAGCTTAAATTAAAAAGAATGGATATTGATGCATTTGATGTTATTGATATTGCCGGTAAAAAATACAATTATGCTCAAGGTTTTGATAACTTTGCAGAAACCATAACATCATACTTCCCTACAGAGAAAGAAGCCATTAAAAAATATACTAACAAATTACAGGAAATCGGATTATCCTTAACAAATTTACTTGCAGGTAAGGCAAAACCAGGCACTACAGGAATGGCAAGCTTTGAGCATTTTTATGAAAACACACATCAATATATAAGTTCGTTAACTAACAATTACCAACTTCAGAATGTTTTAGCTGCTCTTAATCCACTGCATGCAGGAGATCCAAAAATGGCCCCACTTTATATTCATGGAATAATAAATTATTCGTTAATAGAAAGTACCTGGCGAATGGTTGATGGAGGTTCGCAAATTTCGGATATTCTTGCAGAAGGCATTATTAACAACGGTGGTAAAATTCTTTTAAAATCAGAAGTAAAAGAATTCTCTGCAGGAGCAGATAATACCATTTCACACGTTTTACTAACAAATGGAGAAAGAATTGAAGCCAACCATTTTATATCAAATATAAATCCTGCAAAAACAATAGAACTTACAGGCTCAGATTTACACAGAAACGTTTACAAAAAAAGGATTCAATCTATTGATCAGACCATCTCTGCTTTTTCTTTGTATATTGTTTTTAAAGAGAAAGAGTTCAATTATATGAACTACAACTATTATCGTTATAATAGCGAAAACGTATGGGGAGCAGAAACATATTCTGCAGACACATGGCCTGACGGATATATGCTTTATACACCTACTACCTCTTCATCAAATGTTCATGCAGAAAGTATGATTGCAATTACATTAATGAAATACGACGAAATGCTTAAGTGGGAAAACACGACTGTTGAAAAACGTGGCGAGGAATATAAACAGATGAAAGAACGTAAAGCAAATCAACTAATTGATTTAATTGAAAAACAATTTCCGGGTATCAGAAATAAAATAAAAGCTTATTATACTTCTACACCATTAACATATCGAGACTATACAGGAACTATAAACGGCTCGGTTTATGGCATTATGAAAGATTGCAACAACCCACTTAAAACTTTTATTTTACCAAGAACAAAAGTACCAAATTTATTAATGACGGGACAGAACATAAACCTACACGGTGTTATGGGAGTTACTATAGGTTCACTTTTAACCTGTGGTGAACTTATTGGGTTTGATTATCTGTTAAAGAAAATTCAGGATGCCAATTAAAAACAAATTAAATAATAAACTCTCTTTACCCTGGAAATTTCTTTCTTTCCTTTTAATAATTGTTATCGGCACAATAGTATTTCTTTATTCTTTATTGATTTCACCACCAAACATTCCCACAAATAATTCAGATTTTAAATTAACTAAGATTAATGACAGTATAACAATTTGTGAAAAAAGCTGGATTAAAAAAAACTCATATAATATCTGGGAACTTTATGTTGAAGGCACACCTTATGAGCGTGGATTAAAAACTGGAATGCTAACTAAAAATCTTGTAGAATATCAGGAGATTGCATTCTTAAAACAAATAATGAAGCTTGTTCCTTCGCGCTCATACCTAGATTTTTTAAAATATTTTATTGCAGTTTTTAATAGAAATTTAGATAAAAACATTCCCTTAGAGAATCTGCAGGAAATGTATGGCATTTCAAAATTTATGTCGAATAAATTTTCTTTTATTAGTCCTGCATACATGAGAGTTTTAAATTATCATGCGGCACACGATATTGGACATGCTTTAGTAACATATCACATGGTTGGATGCACATCATTTGCAGTTAAAAATGAAGCATCAGCCGACTCATCTTTACTAATAGCACGAAATTTTGATTTTTATGTAGGTGATGAATTTGCTGAAAATAAAATTGTAACGTTCTTTAAACCCGATTCCGGGTATAAATTTATGTTTATTTCATGGGGCGGAATGATTGGAGTAGTATCAGGAATGAATGAGAAAGGTATAACTGTAACAATAAATGCAGGAACATCAGATATCCCCTATTCAGTTGCTACACCTATTTCTATTGTTGCACGCAATATCCTTCAATATTCAGGAAATATTGAAGAAGCCAAACAAATTGCATCAAAATTTAAAACTTTTGTTTCAGAATCAATACTTATAGGATCTGCTGCAGATAACGATGCTATAAATATTGAGAAAACTCCATCAAAACAATTTGTTTATACTTCAAAACATAATTATCTTATTTGTACCAACCATTTTCAATCTGACTCTTTGGTTCGCGAAAAAAACAATATCGAAAACATGCTTAATAGTGCTTCGCTATACAGATACTTCAGAGTAAAAGAACTTATTTCAGAAAACTTACCTGTTTCACCAAATACTGCTGCTAAAATAATGCGCAACAGAGCCGGATTAAAAAATTCGGACATAGGAATGGCAAATGAAAAATCCGTTAATCAATTAATAGCACATCACTCTATTATATTTCAGCCAAAAAAATTAAAAGTATGGATTTCTACATCACCATACCAAATAGGCTCTTATATAATGTATGATTTAAATAAAGTTTTTAACGACACCTTTAATATCCAAGAAACTGCAACGGTATACAATCCTGATGAATCTATCAAAGCTGATAATCTTCTTTATTCAAGAAAATACAAATCATTTCTTTTTTATAGATTGTGTAAGGACTATATAACAAGTTACACTAAATATCCTGTTCTTGGATTAATTTCTAAAGAAAGACTAGAACAATTTAAAAATTCGAATCCTAATTATTATTTCACCTGGCAAATATTAGGTAATTACTACAAAAGTCGAAAACAATATTCTGAAGCTATTGATTGCTATAACCAAGCTTTTACTTTAGAAATAGCAACCAGGGGTGAGCGAACCGACATTGAAACAAGCATTAATAATTGCAAGGAATTAAATAAATAGATTATTCTTTCAGGTTTTTCAAAAATTCTATAATGAAGTTTAACAGTTCTTTTTTAATCTGTAATTTATATATTTGCGGCATAATAATAAAAAGCAAAAATGTTCATTCCTGAATTCGAAGATATTAGACCATATAACGATAATGAGATTAATGCTGCATTAAACAGGCTAACAAATTATCCTCAGTTTAAATCTGTACTTCAGTTTTTATACCCTGAAAGTGAGCACCCTAAAATTATCTCACTTTTAAACAGTATTGATACAGCTGCAGATTTGCAATCCAAATTTATGCGTAATCTTGTATTTGGTGTTGTTGAAAAAACATCAACATCTTTCACTACAAGTGGCTTAGAAAATTTATCTCCAGATATGCCATATTTATTTATTGCAAATCACAGGGATATTATTTTAGATTCTGCAATGTTACAGGCAGTTTTAAATTTCAACAATTTTCCAACTACAGAAATAACATTTGGCAGTAATTTAATGAGCTTTCCCCTTATTGTAGATTTTGGCAAAGCAAACCGAATGTTTAAAGTTAACAGAGGTGGAAACCCCAGAGAATTTTTAACAAATTCTAAAATTCTATCTGCATATATCAGACATACAATTACTGAGAAAAAAGCATCTGTTTGGATAGCTCAAAGAAATGGACGAACAAAAAACGGTGACGACAAAACTGAAATAGCATTATTGAAAATGCTGAATATGAGTGGAACAAAATCAATAAAAGAAAATTTTAGCGAATTAAATATTGTTCCGGTTACTGTTTCATATGAAATTGAACCATGTTGCCTAGAAAAGGTAAATGAACTTTATATTTCTTCATATCAGAAATATGAGAAAAAACCAGGCGAAGATATATCCAGCATTTTAAAAGGTCTTACACAAAATAAAGGTAGAATTCATCTTGCTTTTGGTAAAGTAATAAATGATAATATTCCGGATTCACTCCCTTCAGCAGAAACAGCAAAAGAACTAAGCTCAGTTATTGATAATATAATTTATAAAAATTTTAAGTTCTGGCCAGCAAATTATATTGCTTACGACATGACTTTAAAAACAAATAAATATTCTGAGAAGTATTCCGAAAAAGAAAAATCAGATTTTACAAACTATAAGGTTAACACTGTTTCAAAAATTAGTGGAGATAAAACTGAAATCGAAAAAATATTTCTGAATCTTTACGCTAACCCGATTATTAATCTCGAAAAAATCTCTCAGGTTTAATTGGAAACACGTATTGTATTGTTTCCATCATAAGTTACCTGATATAAAGTTAAAGGACGTTCAGCATCACCTGACTGTACAGAGCCATCTAATAAAGAGAACTTTGACCCGCAACATGGACATTTCAGAAACAGTGTATTTGAAGTATCAGGCAGTACAGCACACCTATCAGAAGGTTTATAAGTGCAACAGCGGTCATATGCCGAAAAATCTGTCTGAGAAAGCCTGTAAATAACAATTCCACAAACTCCACCGGTTACAAAAACATTGTTTCCAATTGTTTGAAGAGTACTAAATTCCGGATCGCTTAAAAAAATCGTAAAATTTACATACACATTTGGCACAAGATCTTCTTTTTTGCGACAACTATCCGATAATGTAATTAGCAGTATTATAAATAAAAAAATATGTATTTTTGAAAAGCGCATTTTATGTAAAATGAATTCTGATACAAAGATAAATAAATTTTCAGTTATTATTTTTATTACCCTTGTATTGATTGTATTCGGGTCAAACGGAATAATTGCACAACCATATTCTGTTGACAGACCTCCTCAGAACAAATTTGCATGGAATTTTCATATTAAAACAGTTTTTAAGAAAAATCCGGCAAAAGAAGCCGAAAGAAAAAAACAAAAAGACTTAAAAAAATCAACCAGAAACGAAAAAAAGAACCAGAAAAAATACTGGAAAAGGGTTGATAACCCAAAAGAAAAAGGCACCAACAAGAAGGTTGTCAGGCGAATGAAAAAAAATCTTAGAATTGCCGAAAGACACAACCATAATAAACATACCGAAACAAAAATTAAACGGCTTTCGAGAAAGAAAATTAAACTTCCTAAGCTTTCAGACACAAAAATTCGTTGGCCATGGAAAAAGAAGGCTAATTCTGATTAACAAAAATTAATTTTAACGAATTTGCAGTTCAACAGACAATACACGTTGTTAGGATATTTAGTTGTTTTGTTAAGAAGTTCATTATAGTTTTTTAACTTCTCAGATTGTAATTTTATACCAGCCAAAATATTTTATGTTTTATAAACATGTTTTGGTATAATTATTCTTAAAGTTATTTATAATGTTTTCAAATAAGAGTTCGATTTTAAATTGTTTTATCAACCGTTTTAATGAGTTAGAAGATTAAATAAATTACATGACTTGAATCAAAAAGACAAATACAGTGAGAGATTTTTTGCTAATATTAAAAAAGTATGTTTTTTTTTCCAATTCATTATTTATATTTACGATTCTGTTAAAAAGTGTTAAGTATAAAAATTTTATGTTATTAACGAAATTATAATCAAATGATTATGTTGCGAAAGATTTTATTCGTTTTAGCTGCTGCTATCATTTCTTCAAATGTTTTTGCACAATCTGGAACATTACAAGGAAGAGTTCTTGATGCAGGCAATGGCGAGGCTATTGCATTTGCTAACGTAAGTGTTGAGTCAAACGGACAAATAATTACCGGAGGTATGACCGACTTTGACGGCAAGTTTGTAATTAAGCCTATACCGGCTGGAACATATGATGTTAAGGCATCTTATGTGGGTTATCATCCATTGCAGTATAAAGGTTTAAAAATTATGGCCGGAAAAATTACTTTCCAGGACTTTAAGATTACATCATCTGTTCAGCAATTGAACGAGGTTGAAGTAAAAGAATATAAGGTGCCACTTATAAGCAAGGACCAAACCTCAACCGGAGGTGCGGTAACTTCTGAAGAAATTTCAAAAATGCCTGGAAGAAGTGCCGAAGCTGTTGCTACAACAGTTGGTGGTGTTTACTCCGAGCGTGGCGAAGTAGGAAGTATTCGTGGTTCCCGTTCAGAAGCTACCGTATATTATATTGACGGTGTAAAAGTTTCTGGAGGTGCAAGTAGAAGTATGCCTAAATCAGCAACATCACAGGTTGAGGTTATCACCGGTGGTGTGCCTGCAAAATATGGTGACGTTACTGGTGGTATTATCAGCGTTACAACTAAAGAACCATCTCGCGAAATATTTGGTGGAGTTGAATTAGTAACTTCTCACTTTTTAGATGCTTATGATTATAACTTAGCTGAGTTAATGGTAACAGGTCCGCTTTTTTCAAAGAAAACAGTTGATAAGTACGATTCTACTAAAGTTAAGAAAAATGTTATTGCAGGTTTCTTTATTTCTGCGAGTTTTAACTACGAAAAAGATAACCAGCCTTCAGCTATCGGCTGGTGGAAAGCAAATGACGGCGTAACCGATGAATTGCTTTCAAACCCCTATCGTACAAATGCTGCTGGAATTGGGACTATACTAAATAGCGAATTTCTTTCAGCAGATAATTTTCAAAATGTTAAAGCCAGAGATGATGCTGAAGCAACTGAAATGATGGTTACTGCTAAAATTGATGTTAAACCATCACGTAATATTAACCTTACTTTTGGTGGTACATTCGATTATAATAAATTCAGAGATTTTAATTATTCTAACACATTATTTAATTCAAAAAATAATGGCGAGGCTATTAACAGAACAGTACGCGGATATGCCCGTTTAACTCAGAAATTTCAGAGCGAAAATGATAAAGATAATGCAACTGCATTAATTAAAAATGCTTATTATCAGATACAAGTGGATTATCAAAAATTTAATCAGACTGTTCAGGATAGAGAAAACAAAGAAGATTTATTTAAATACGGTTATGTTGGAAAATTTACCACTACTCAGGAAAGATCTTATCGTTATACTTATGACTTACCTGGCTTTGCATCTGGAGTATATGAGCATGACGGATTCAGAGATTTAAACTATGCATTTGAAGCTTCTGATGTAAATCCTGATTTAGCAAGTTATACAAGTTCTTATTATAGTCTTTATCCTGCAAATAGTTTTTGGTATCAGAATAAAGAAAGAGTTCAGGCCGGTGGTGGTTTACTAAACGGAGAATCTCCAAACCCTGTTTATAGTTTTTATAATAGTCCAGGTACGCCTTATAATACATTTTATAAAATTGATAATTCACAATTCAGATTATCTGCTTCGGGATCTGCCGATATTAAGGATCATGAAATTTCATTAGGATTTGAGTTTGAACAACGTGATGACAGATATTTTGGTGTAAACCCAATGGGATTATGGGATTATGGACGCAAATATACTAACTTCCATATTCAGGAACTTGATACAAATAACAGGCATTTAGTATATGATGCAAATCTGCAATTTCAGGATACTATATGGTATGACAGAATGTATAATGCCGAAGCTCAAACACAGTTTGACCAGAAATTAAGAGAAGCTCTAGGAATGCCTGTTGACGGAACTAACTGGATAGACTTCGATTCATACGATCCATCTATTTTCTCTATTGATTTCTTTTCAGCACCTGAGTTGTTAGATAACCAACAGGTTTCATATTATGGTTACGATCATCATGGAAACAGATTAACAACCAAACCAAGCTTTAACGATTTTTTAACTGCAAAAGATGAAAACGGCAGATTTAAACGTGAAATTCCATCATTTCAACCAATTTATGGAGCTGCTTACATTCAGGATAAATTTGCTTTTAATGATTTAGTTTTTAACGTTGGTTTAAGAGTTGACCGTTTTGATGCCAATCAAATGGTATTAAAAGATCCTTATTCATTTTATGAAACTAAAAAATTAGGTGAAGTTTCCGGATCGTTAAATCCAAGTGGTGCACATCCAAATAACCTTTCATCAGATGCAGTTGTTTATACCAATGCACCAGGTACTCAAATAAAAGGTTACCGCGAAGGATTTAGTCCTACAGATGCAAAATGGTATGATGCTAACGGAACACAAATTAATGACCCAAAAGCAATTGAAGATAATAGCTCAATGCATCCAGTTTTAGTTAACCCGGGTGAAGAATTAAGCGTAAATGCTTTTAAAGATTATGAGCCTCAAATTAATGTTATGCCACGTATTGCATTCTCTTTTCCTGTATCTGACGTAGCATTGTTTTTCGCACATTATGATGTGCTAACAAAAAGACCAAGTAGTAATGTTCGCATGAACCCACTTCAATATTATTATATTCAGAAACAAACAGATGCTATCAATAACCCTGATTTAAAAACAGAAAAAACTATTGACTACGAACTTGGTTTCCAACAAAAATTAAATAATACCTCATCTATTAAATTCTCTACTTTCTATCGCGAAATGAGAGATATGGTTCAGGTACAATATATTTATGGTGCATATCCATTTAAATATATGACTTATACAAATATTGACTTTGGAACAGTAAAAGGATTAACATTAGCTTATGACTTAAGAAGAACCGGAAATATTACATTCAGATTAAGTTATACCTTACAATTTGCAAACGGAACCGGTTCTAATGCTGAAACTAGTAAAGCACTTATTCAAACCGGTCAGCCAAATTTAAGAGCTACCATTCCTCTTGATTTTGACCAACGTCATGCTATTACCGGTAACTTAGATTATCGTTATGCAAGTGGAAGAGCATATACCGGACCAAAAGTTGCTGGAAAAGACATCTTACAAAATACAGGAGCAAACTTTACATTTAACTATGGTACAGGTTCCCCATACAATAAAAAAGATCTTAATAATGGCAATTTAATTGGATCTATTAATGGTTCACGTAAACCTTCCCGTTTTACAATCAATATGAGAATTGACAGGGACTTTGAATTAAATTATGGTAAAGGTGAAGGCGATAATAAAAAAACAGCAGGTCTAAATGTTTATGTAGAAATAAATAATTTACTTAATACAAAAGAAATTATTAATGTTTATGAAACAACAGGTAATGCTGACGATGATGGTTATTTAAACAATGCTTTAAATCAATCTTCAATTAATGCTCAAAATGATCCTCAAGCATATAGAGATTATCGTACAATGTATATTAATAGTCCTTATAATTACTCATTTGCTAGAACAATTCATTTGGGTATTCAACTAAGTTTCTAAAAAAAGAAAATTAAAAGATATGAAAACAAGGGAAATAAAGAAGATTTTTGCGATAGCAGTACTTTTTGCTGTTGTAGCTCAACCATTGTTTGCAAAAAAGTGGATAGGCGATAGCAAAAGAGTTTCTGTAAATCAAGATAAATCTGTAACTGCCGGTTGTATTACACCATCAGCAGTTAGTGAGCTAAGCCTAAATAATGTTAGAGCCAGAATATACACAGGTGGTGATATGTGGTGGGATTTTCAAACCCGCTTAGCAAGTTATGAAATACCTAAAGGCTCTGGTAAAATGGCTTTATATGCTGGTGCTATCTGGATTGGTGGTACTGACGTTAACGGACAGCTTAGAGTTGCCGGTGCTAGATATCGTGATGGTCAGGATTATTTTACCGGTCCGCTTAAATCTACTGGTGCTGCACAGGGAACAACTACATCAGAATCTTGTATAAAATACGATAAACATTTTATTGTTAGTCGTGATGAAGTTTCAGAATATAGAAGCTATTGGAATGCAAAACAAGCAAACGATCAGGCTTTATTACAATCACAGTTTGCAAATTATTCTGTACCTGATGTAATTCAAAACTGGCCTGCAGTAAATACCGATCCTGATTATGAATATAATCTAGCTCCTTTCTTTGATAAAAATGATGATGGTCTTTATAATATTGAGGATGGAGATTATCCATGGTTTGACCTTGACAAATCAGTTGAATGTACAGCAACACAAGCTTTAAGAGAACATATCTTATATGGAGATAAAACTTTATGGTGGGTATATAATGACCGTGGTAATATTCACACAGAAACTGATGGTTCGTCAATTGGTATGGAAATCAGAGCTCAGGCTTTTGCTTTCGCAACAAATGATGAATTAAACAATATGACTTTTGGAAACTATACTCTGATTAACCGATCAAGTTATATTTTACAGGATTGTTATTTTGGAGTTTGGACAGATGCTGACTTAGGTGATGCTGCTGATGATTATATTGCTTGTGATGTTAAAAGAGGATTAGGTATTTTATATAATGGTGACGAAATGGATGGTGACGGAAACGGTGCTAACTATGGTACACAGCCACCTGCAATCGGTGTCGACTTTTTCGAAGGTCCATATATGGATCCTTATGAATTTAACGGCATAGAAGTTGACCGTCCTTCAGCATGGGATACCGTTACAAATACATTAAATTTAAACAGTCCATATATTAACAATGGTTGTATCAATGGTATAAATTTCGGTGATGGAGTTCCTGGTAACGAACGTTGGGGAATGCGCCGTTTCATGTATTTTCAGAATGATGGTAGTACTTTAAGTGACCCTTCAACAGCAGTTGAATATTACAGATTCTTAACAGGTTACTGGAAAGATGGAGTTAGAATGACTTATGGTGGTACCGGATATTCTACAGGTGCAGGTACACCTGCTGACTTTGCTTATCCTGAAAATACTGACCCTAGTGGTTGGGGAACAGGCGGAAATCCTCAAACCCCATGGACTATTGAAGGCAATTCAGTTAAAGATTACCGATTTGTACATTCAGCTGGTCCATTTACATTACAACCAGGTGCTGCAAATGATATTACAACAGGTATGGTTTGGGCAAGAGCAACTTCCGGCGGAAGAAAAGCTTCAATTATTGAAGTTAAACGCGCTGATGATAAAGCTCAAAGATTATTTGATAATTGTTTTAAATTAATTGATGGTCCAGTTGCACCAATTCTCGAGATTATTGAACTTGACAGAGAGTTTATTTTCCATATTAAAAATGTAAAAGGAACAAATAACTACGTTAATGTTCCTGAAGATTATATTGAAAAAGATCCTTTTGTAGTTTGTCCTACTAATTTACCCGGCTGCGATCCTTATTATACCTTCCAGGGTTATCAGGTATATCAGTTAAAAGATGAAAGTTCTTCTGTAACAGATATCGAAAATCCTGATAAAGCAAGATTAGTATTCCAATGCGATAAAAAGGATACTATCTCAAGAATTATAAATTACGAATACGATAGCCAGATTGGTGCATCAGTTCCTAAATTAAAAGTTGAAGGTGCAAATGTTGGGATACAACATTCATTTACATTAACAAATGATGCTTTTGCAATTGGTGATAAGAGATTGGTTAATCATAAAACATATTATTATGTTGCTATTGCATATGGATATAACAATTATCAAACTTATAATCCAACTGATCCTAATGCATTAGAAGGTCAAAAGAAACCATATTTACCAAGTCGTTCTGGTATTAAAACTTATACAGTAATACCTCACATTACTTCACCTGCAAATAATGGTACTATTTTAAATTCCGATTTCGGAGATGGTCCTAAAATTATTCAGATTGAAGGTTTAGGTAATGGTAATAATGAGATAAAACTTACACAAAAAACTATTGATAAAATTATGGCAGGTTCTCCATGGAGAGCTGATAGCGTTGAATACGAAAACGGATATGGTCCAATTAAGGTAAAAGTAATTGATCCATTAAATGTTCCTGATAAAAGTTTTGGTTTAAAGTTTATTCCAGATTCAAGTACTGTTGCAATTGGTACATCTGGTTATTATATTACTAAAGCTAAATGGAAAGTATATCCTATCCCAGCATCTGCAACTGATACAGTATTCTCTGATTCAAAAATTGAATACCTTAATGAACAAATAATACCAAAATGGGGTATTTCAATAACAATAAATCAGGTTCCATGGCCAGCTAAAAAAGATCCTGCATCATACCAGAACGGTTATATTTCTTCAAGTGTAGTTTGGGCAGACCCGTTAAAAAAATGGATAGATTTTGTTCAGGATGTTGATGGTTGCGGATTCCCTAACTGGATAAGATCAGGAACATCAGTTGTTACCGACCAGCCTCCTTGTAATGACGTAAATAGTTCAAGTGCCGGTGATGACCAACAGTTTTATGAAAAAGTAATTGATGGTACCTGGGCACCTTACATTTTCGGTATGGAAGATAAAATTGGATCAACAACCTATGATCCTCAGTACACTGGAGTAGCTTTCTCTACTTTACATACTACAATGAGTACAGTAACAAGAAGATTGTCAAGCGTTAAAATTGTAATCACTAAAGATAAATCAAAATGGACCCGTTGTCCAGTAATAGAAACCTGTGATTATGATTTAGCTACAAATGTTTACAATGCCGGATTAAATGAAGGTAATCAGTACAAGTATAATATGCGTAAACATGCTTCGGTTGATAAAAACGGAAGCTCCACAAATATTACAACTACAAGTGATAGTTTAACAAATCCAAATTACTCAAACTATATTGGTGGCAGAGGTATGGGTTGGTTCCCTGGTTATGCTATTGATGTACAAAACGGAGAAAGATTAAATATGGTTTTTGGTGAAGATTCAAGATATCCTGGTGAAAACGGAAGAGATATGATGTGGAATCCTACCAATAACTATGCATCTGAATTATATATGCAAACCGGTGGTTTAGCAGGCGACTTCTATCTTGGCGGAAAACATTTTATATATGTTTTCGGTCATAACGAAGCTGGTTCAGATACTATGCCTCGTTACGATGGCGGGTTGAATTTATATAAGAAATTTATAACAATTACAGGTAACGCCGGTAATACAAAACGTAATCTTTGGTGGAATGCAATGTGGGTATCAATTCCTGTACTTTCAGGTAATTCACAAATGCAGACAAATCCAACTGATCCTTATTATTTTATTAAATGCGACGTAGAATTTAATATAAATATTGCTAATCCATACATTAAAGCAACAGGTAATTTTAAAAGAGATCCTGCTTTAGTTGAGAACAAGGATTTGCCTTATTATCAATTTAGTCTTAAAGATTTAGTTCCTTCAGTTAACGATGAAGAAACTGCAAAGAACTCTTTAGAACTAATAAGAGTTGTTCCTAACCCATACTACGGTTACAGTTCATATGAAACTTCCCAGCTTGACTATAAAGTTAAGTTAACAAATCTTCCACAAGTTTGTACAATTAGTATTTACAATGTAAGTGGTACTTTAATCAGAAGATTTAAGAAAGACAGTCCATTATCATATCAGGATTGGGATTTAAAAAATGAATATGGTATTACAATTGCAAGCGGTGTTTATATTATGCATATAGATGCTCCCGGATTAGGCGAAAAAATTGTTAAATGGTTTGGTGCATTACGCCCAATTGACTTAAACAATTTTTAATAGTAAAAATGATTTAGAACAAAATATTGGAGAATCATGAAAAAAAGATCAATTTCAATTCTGGCAGTAGCTGCACTCTTAACTGCAACTACATTCTGTTTCGCGGGAAATGAGCAACGTGCAGGTCAGGCCGGAGCAAGCGAGTTACTAATTAACCCATGGGCTAGAAGCTCAGGTTGGGGCGGTGCAAACTCAGGCGGAATCAGAGGACTTGAAGCATTACAAATTAATGTTGCAGGAACTGCATTCACCAAAAGAACAGAGCTGATTTTTTGCCGTACTAACTGGTTGGCAGGAACAGGGATAAATATTAACTCTTTTGGGTTATCACAAAAAGTTGGAGAAAGCGGTGTTTTAAGCTTATCCTTAATGAATATGAGTTTTGGCGATATCGAAATAACTACAGTTGAATTGCCAGAAGGTGGTATTGGAACTTATCGTCCCAACTACACTAACATTTCATTAGCATACGCTAAAGAATTTTCTAATAGTATTTATGGCGGTTTAGTTGTAAAAATTATTAATGAAAAAACTGCCGATTTATCTGCATCAGGAGTATGTTTTGATGCCGGTATCCAATATTTAACCGGAATTGGTAAAAATAAGTTAGGTAAGAAAAACCGCGACAACTTACATTTTGGTATCTCTATTAAAAACGTTGGCCCAACAATGCGTTTTAAAGGCGACGGACTTTCATTCAGAGGTGCAGTTCCACCAAAAGATATCGTAATGACAGTAGAACAACGTTCTGCTGATTTTGAGTTACCTGCATTAATTATGATTGGTGCAATGTACGATTTCTATTTAGCTCAGAAAGTAGATACAGTTGCTGACAAAATCAGAAGTGATCACCGAGTAAGCATTTCAGGTAACTTTACTTCAAATTCATTTACAAAAGATCAGTTTCACGGAGGATTAGAATATTCTTTTAAAGAAATTGTAATGATTAGAGGTGGATATGTTTACGAAAAAGGTATTAATAAATATGATACACGTACAACTGCATTTACCGGTCCAACAGTTGGTGTTTCTGTTCAAATTCCTTTAAATAAAGAAAAAGGCTCAACTTTCTCTATAGATTATTCATACCGTGACACTAATCCATTTAATGGTGTTCATTCTATAGGCGCAAAAGTTACATTGTAATAATATTTTTATTATCTTTGCATTCAAAGAGTCCCGAACTATTCGGGATTCTTTTTGTTTTAAAATCAGATGATGTATGAGTAACATTTCGTACCTAACCCCAGAGGGTTTTCAAAAGCTAAAAACTGAACTTGAACAGTTAAAAACTGTTGAACGTCCAGCTATTTCAAATGCAATTGCTGAAGCACGTGACAAAGGTGATTTGTCAGAAAATGCTGAATATGATGCAGCAAAAGAAGCACAAGGTATGCTTGAAATGAAAATTCAGAAACTTGAAGAATTAATTTCAACCAGTCGAGTTCTTGATGATTCAAAAATAGATAAATCTAAAGTTCAGATTCTTTCTAAGGTAAAGATTAAAAATACGATAACAAACGCTATTCAGCAATACACTTTAGTTTCTGAAAGTGAAGCTAACTTAAAAGAAGGAAAAATTTCTATTAACACACCTATTGCTAAAGGGTTATTAGGTAAAAAAGTTGGCGATTCAGTTGAAGTACAGGTTCCAAGCGGAAAATTATCTTTTGAAGTAATAGAAATTACAAGGTAAAATGTCCAGCATTTTTTCTAAAATAGTAGCAGGCGAAATTCCTTGTTTTAAAATTGCAGAAACTGAAGAATTTCTAGCTTTTCTTGATGTATCGCCATTAGCAAAAGGTCATACTTTAGTTATTCCCAAAAAAGAAATTGACTACATTTTTAATATTGAAGACAATACTTTGTCAGAACTAACTTTATTTGCAAAGAAGGTTGCTAAAGCTATTGAAAAGACAATACCTTGCAAAAGAATTGGTATTGCTGTAATTGGACTAGAAGTTCCCCATGCACACATTCACCTTATTCCAATCAATAATGTTTCCGACATAGACTTTTCAAGACCAAAACTAAGTTTTGCTAAAGAGGAAATGACTGAGATTGCTGAAAAAATCAGATCAAATTTTTAAACAAGTACTAAGATTCCTCGCTTATTTAAATTTTTATTTCTTTAATCTGTTAGGGTTTTTACTCAAAAACTCTTTCCAGCTTTTGGCTGTATTGTTATTTTCACTTACAGGAGCCTGAAAAAAGTGACAAAGAGCTGCAGCCAGACCATCTGTTGCATCTAAATGCTTTGGCATATCTTTTATTAACAATATTTTTTGCAGCATGGCAGCAACCTGCTCTTTTGATGCATTTCCATTGCCAGTTATAGACTGCTTAATTTTTCTGGGAGCATACTCAAATACCGGTATAGAATGAGAAATTGCTGCTGCAATTGCTGTTCCTTGGGCACGTCCGAGTTTTAACATCGACTGAACATTCTTTCCAAAAAATGGAGCCTCGATAGCAAGTTCATCAGGTTTGTATTCATTTATTAAACCCGATACTCTTTCAAAAATATGCTTAAGTTTTACAAAATGATCATCTAGTTTATGCAATTCTATAACTCCAATAGCTATTATTACCGGCTTTTTTTGCTTAACCTCAATTATTCCATAACCCATTATTGTTGTTCCGGGATCAATACCTAGTATTATTTTATCTATGCTCATTACGCAATAAAGATACTATAGAGTAATTAAACAAACGTTATTTCTGTTGCTTTTTAAGTTTTGCTTTCGATAAAAATATTCCTAAAACAATTAGCAATAATCCGGCAATAGTTGAAAAATGAATGCTCTCGTGAAGAAAAAATGCAATAAAAAATATTGAAAGAAAAGGAGAAAGAAAAACCAATGAACTGATTTTTTCTGGTGATTTTGAATACTGTAAAGCATTTAACCACAGAATAAAAGTAATTCCCATTTCAAAAATACCAACATATACAGCTGCACTAAAAGATGTTATACTCTGAATTTTAACAGGCTCAAAAAACAACTGGTAAAGAAAAATATAAATAAAGCCAAACAGAAAATTCAAAAAAAGCTTATTTGTTTCTTCACGTTTATCTTTCATATTAAGCAACCAGAAACTCGACCATATTATTGAACTTCCGGCAGCCAGTAAAACACCAAATGAATTAGAGATATTTAAATTCCATTTTCCCTGAAAGGAAATTACAACAACGCCACACAAACAAATTAATAATGCAATTAATGCCTTTAAAGTGATTTTTTGTTTTAAAAAAGGTGCCGATAAGATAACCAGAACAACCGGCCATGTATAATTTAATGGTTGAGCAATCTGCGCCGGAAGTACGCTATATGCTTTTAATAACACCATGTAGTATAAAAACGGATTTAAAAATCCTAAAACAGCTGAATACAACCATGAATTAAGGCTGACATTAAAAGTTTTAAGAAATTGCCCTTTAAAAACAAGCACAACACCTAGCAAAATAACACTTACACATGTGCTTACGAAAAGCAGATTTGAAAAGGGCATTCCCTTTAAGGCGGTTTTAAAAGCAGTTGCAACAGTCGACCAGAGCAATACAGCAGAAATGGCAAATAAATATGCTTTTCTCTGGTTTTGCATAATATTAATTTGGCATCCCGTTAGAGTTAACAGGAGTTTCTTCTTCCTGTAATTTATCTCCTCTTAAGAATCTGTAACGTTTTCTGGATTCGTTAACTAATGTACTTCCCGGATGATCAGTCATTATCTTTTGATAATAATCCATTGCCTTTTTGTTATCTAGCAAATACTTTTCATAAATATTTGCCACTTTAAAAAGAGCATCATCTGATAATGTTCCATAGTTAAATTTTGTAGAAACAGTATCAAAGTATAATACTGCTTTGCTAAACTCTGCTTTCTTTAAATATAGCTCCCCCAGCTTAAAGTAAGCATCATCTAAAATTTCATTAGACTTGTATTTAAAAATAATACTGTCTAATGTTATAACTGCGACACTATCGTTA
Organism: Bacteroidia bacterium; assembly: GCA_016218155.1. Lineage (NCBI taxonomy): Bacteria > Pseudomonadati > Bacteroidota > Bacteroidia > Bacteroidia bacterium. The sequence continues at coordinate 110,602 of JACREQ010000034.1, read as the reverse complement.
TGCCTGAACTCATATAAGCCGGCACGTGAATACATTTGAAGAGCTTCCCCTGTTGTGTCCTCTGTAACATTCTCATTAATTAATAATGACAAAGTAAAAGCATCATTTGCAATTAATTTAGAAGTTGATGCTTTTAATACATCTAGCTGTGCCTGAGCCCATAAAAAATCACCTGAAAAATATGCCAAACGCGCTTTTCTGTATTTTGCTTCGTGACCTATCGGCTCGTTCTCGTTTGCTTTCTCAACCTGAGCATAATAAACCGTTGCACCCCATATATCATTATTAAATAAAAGTATATCACCAATTAACAACTTGCACTCAGCAATCTGCATTGGCGATAAAATGTTTGAAGCAAGAGTCTTTTCTAAGTCCTTACTAGCTTCATCGGCAATATTTAAATAAAATGTTTGAATAAACGCAATAGCTTTTATTAATGAGAAAGTTGATTTTGACCTACCTAATTCATCTAATGTTGCTTTTAATACTTTCTCCAAATCAACAACCTCTGATTTTTTGACTCCAGGTTGCTCAATTATTTTATTATATAATGTATTCATATAATCGCTTCTGGCATCAACATACCAACTGTTATATTTTCCTTTATCGATAACATATTGGTAAGCTTTTAACGCAACGTCATAATCCTTATTAACAACAGCTTGATTTGCTAATTCAATCAATCTGCTACCATCTTCTTTTAATCTTTTATCAAGTGCCGATGATTGTATAAATGCATTTTCGTAATCTTTCTCTTGCAGATATAACCAAATTAACAATTCGCTAAATATTTTACGATCAGGATTTTTTTGTATTCTTTTTAAAAGCTGAATTTTTAACAACCCTGTTAAATTATTTTCTTTATCGGCATAAACAGATGACTGAAGCCTGTTTTGTACAGTCTGAATATAGCTTTCGTGAATTTCAAGTAAATCAAGATACTCATTAATCATTTTATCATATAAAGATTGTATCTGATATAAATTAGCCAGTTCGAAGTTAAACCCATATACATCTTTAAGCATTTTTCGTCCTTTAAGATAAGTTTGTTCGGCATAATTATATTCACGTTTATATAAAAATGCATTTGCAAGTGTTATAATCTGATTGTTATCTGGCTGAAGAAGCTTTAATGCCTGCTCATATTCTTCATCTGCTTCTTTTAATAAGTTTTGGGTTTTATATAAAAAACCAAGATCTACTCTAAAGCTTAAGTCTGTGCTGTTTTTACGAATCTCTTTTCTTAATATTTTTTCACCTGTTTCGTAATCTTTTAGCTCAATGAGACAGTTTAAATAGTAAGTAAAAAATATTTTTGATTTTTGGCTGCTATACAGCTCAGCAAAAATTGTTGCTGCTTTTTCAAATTCCTTATTTTTATAATATTGTAGTGCTAATTGATTTTGTTCATCAGGTGTTTGCGCATAACTTGCCTGTATTATAAGAAAGAAAAATATTGTAGTTAATAACCTGAACATTCAATAATAAATTTTTCAAAGGTAATTCTAAAATCAACTTTTTATATGCAACATAAAAAAACAGAAAAGAATTTTAATAAAGTATATTTAATGTGTTAAAATTAAATAAAACTATTTTTTTGCAATCAATGTATCCTTTTTCTCAGGCTCATAATACACCTTAGATAAATCGTAATAGTTTTGACTATTAGTAATAAATCCCTTAAGATTTCTCTTTATAATATGTTGAAGTTGAACATTATTACTTAAGTTTGACATCTGTAGTACAAATTTTGGCTTATCTCCTTTAAACTGTTGAATATTTTTTTCGAGATATTCGGTAACATTTGAGTTGTCAACATTATACAATAAATCAAGTTTATCTTCAGAAAGTAACTGTTTTTCCCTTTCAGAAGAACCATTAAAATTAACGATAACAGTATCAAGATAAGGCAAATAGTTATTCGAATTATCTTTTTGATAATAAAAATTATTTCTTAATAATATTAACGGTTCACTTTCTTTTGGATAGTTGTTAATATAAAATGGACCTGCACCAACAAAACTTTTATATCCATACTTTTCAAATGCTTCCTTAGGAATAACAGCAGTTATAGGCGATGCAAGAAAATACAGAAAAAGTGGGTTCGGCTTTTCTAAACAAATAACCAAAACAGAATCATTTTCTGCTTTAATCCCTGAAATCACTTTTGAACCGTTCTTTAAAGAATCAGAATAATAATGGTCGGTAGCACCTACAATGTTATCAATAGTTCCGAAGAAATTCTGGTTATTACTATTTTGAGTTGCAAGTAATGTAAATGTATATACAAAATCGTCAGCAGTTACTTTTCTTCCAATACCATCAGAGAAACACTCATTATCATTGAAATAAACATTGGTATTAAGAAAAAATCTATATATAGTTTCTGTTGAATCAATTTCCCAGGTATAAGCTATTGCGGGTTTTACCGATAAATCGTAAGCATTAAACTTTACTAAACCATCATATAATTGTGAAATAATGTGACTTGACACAATATCCTGAACACTATGCGGGAAAAGGGTTAAAATTCCCGATCTCTCATTAATTCTAAGAGTACCCCCGAAACTATTGGAATTCGGTTTTTTATTTGAACTGTTAATACAGCTAAATGTTGATAGAATTAATAGAAGAAATAAATATTTAATTAAAATATTCATTTAATTTCAATAATTACGCTTTTTGTACAAAATTACTTTTATTTTTGGCAAATAAATTAAACAGTTTAATTTTGTTTATTATATTTGCTGATTGTGAATAAATTTTATTGTTTGTTTTGATAATTTAAAAATTAAAAGTACATTCGTTGTTTGAATGGTAAAAATTACCTCGCCAATGAAAAAGAAAATAATTACATTCCTGTTTTTTATCCTGTTAGGGTCATGGTCTTTTGCTGGTGAAATAGTCATTGATGGCATATTTCAGGGTAAAAATCTTTATGTAATGAATCCATTTGCATCCTCCGGAGTAGGTTTTTGTGTGTTTGAGGTTACCGTTAATGGCAAAACTTCTACCGACGAAATAAACTCAAGTGCATTTGAGATTGATTTATCAATTTACCAGTTTAATCTTGGAGATAAAGTTACTATTAATATTAAACATAAAGACAATTGTATTCCAAAGGTTCTTAACCCTGAAGTTCTTAAGCCCAAAAGCACATTTACCGTTTCTGTAATTGAAGTTGGGAAAGACGGAACTTTAACCTGGTCAACTACAGGAGAAGCCGGTAAACTAACATATATTGGCGAACAATACCGTTGGAATAAATGGGTAAGAATTGGTGAAGTTGAAGGAAAAGGAACTCCAAATTCAAATTCATATTCATTAAAAGCAACTCCACATTCAGGAAATAATAAATTCAGAGTTAAACAGGTAGATTATACAAAAAAACCAAGATACAGTCCTGAAGCCAGTTTTAAATCAATGAGTCCTCCTGTTACAATAACTTCAAAAAAGTTTGAAACAGAAATTACATTCTCAGGAGAAACAATGTACGAAATATATGATTACTATGGTAATTTAGCCCTTAAAGGTGTTGGTAGCAAAGTTGATATTTCAACCCTAAAGAAAGGTGATTATTTTATCAACTTCGACAACTCAATGGATCAGTTTAAAAAGAAATAACCTAAAGAATACAAATAAAAAAAGGAGCAGTTGCTCCTTTTTTTATTTCCATAAATCGGCAAATACATCAAGAATATCCTCATCCCTTAAATAATAAGTTCTTAGTCCGGTAGCTTTTGCTCCTATAATATTTATTTCAGAATCATCAATAAAAACAGTCTCATCCGGCAACAGTGAAGCATCTTTTAAAACAAAATCATATATTTCTTTATCTGGTTTAACCAATCCTAAATCATGCGAAAACCATGCTTTCTCAAACAAACTATTAAAATTATTATAACCAAACTCTTTTTGTAAACTAACTAAGTATTTATTATAATGTATAATGTTTGTATTGCTTAATAAAAAGACTCTGTATCTTGACTTAAGTTTTTCTATAAGACTTATCCTTTCTACCGGCATATTAAGTAATAAAGCATTCCATGCAGATTCTATCTGTTCATCGGTAAAATTCTGTTTAGAGATTTGCCTTATTTCATTCATAAACTCATTAATGGCAACATGTCCTTTCTCCATCTTAACTAACAAATCAGACCCCTTTGACTGAAATATACATTCTTCTACATCTACAAAACCCAACTCTTTAAATGCATTTATAGTAAGCTTAAAATCAATATTGATAATTACTCCACCATAATCAAAAATTATGTTTTTTACACCCGCTAAATCAATCATATTTTCTAAATCTTTTTCTGTAAATAAATTCTTTTTTAAGGTCAGAAAGAACTTAACATAAATTATTATTTTGAATTTGTGTATTTTTATAAATTCATGCTGTGTTGAATTGAAAAACAAAATTATCATTAATTAAATAAATTTGAAAATATTATGCACGTTAACGGAAAAGCATATATGGCTTTGTGGGTAGATGAAAAAAACAGCTCTGTTAAAATTATTAATCAGCTTAAAATTCCTTTTGGATTCGAAATTTGCGAAATAACATCTTATCTGGAGCTTGTTAATGCTATTAAAGACATGCGTTTACGCGGAGCCCCACTTATTGGAGCTGCCGGAGCATATTCCATCTGGCTTGCAAGTATTGAATCAGCTAAGCATTCAAACCCTAATAAATTTCTTGCAGAAGCATATAAAATTATTGTTTCTGCACGACCAACAGCTGTAAATTTAAAATTTGCAACATCGCTTATATATAATAAGGTAATTGCTGAAAATGATTCTTCAAAATGGCAACATATTGCACTAAAAGAATCTAATGTTTTCTATAATAATGAAATTGAGAATTTTAGAAAAATAGGAACATACGGACTTGAAATAATCGAGAAAATATCTTCAAAGAAAAAAGGTGAAAAAGTAAACATCTTAACACATTGCAATGCGGGCTGGTTAGCCTGTGGTGATTACGGAACAGCAACAGCACCTATTTACCTTGCACATGAAAAAGGCATTAAAATTCATGTTTGGGTTGATGAAACCCGCCCACGTTTTCAGGGGGCTAAACTTACTGCATGGGAAATGCATAATGAAAACATTCCATTTACAGTAATAGCAGATAATACCGGGGGATATTTAATGCAGGAAAACATGGTAGACATGGTAATTGTTGGCGCCGACAGAGTTGCTGCAAATGGCGACGTAGCCAATAAAGTAGGCACCTATTTGAAAGCTCTGGCAGCTAAAGATAACAACGTTCCGTTTTATGTTGCATTACCATCAAGTACAATCGATTTTGAATTAAAACAAGGTGTACATAATATACCAATTGAAAAAAGAAATGAAGATGAGATTGTAAAAGTTGATGGTTTAACAAATAACAGAATTGTTGAAATTGTTGATATCATGCCATCTCATTACCCGTCGGCAAACTATGCATTTGACATTACCCCTGCACGATTGGTAACAGGTATAATAACAGAGAAAGGCATAGTAGCAGCAAAAACAGAAAAAATATTAGAAATGTTTTCAGAAAAATAATTTTATGGAAGATAACATTAAACAGGAAGTTGCATATTTCATGCGTCGTTTGTATCGCAAAGGACTTACAACAAGCCTTGGAGGAAACATAAGCTGTAAGATAGATAACGATAAATTTGCTATAACACCTAGTCAGACCGATAAAGGAAGAATTAAAGCCGAAGAACTCGGAATAGTAAATTTAAAGGGTGAAAACTTAACTCCAAAAGTAAAATTAAGTATGGAGACCAGAATGCACTTGTATATTTATCAAAGGAGAAAAGATGTAAAAGCAATAGTACATGCACATCCCCCATTTTCTTCTGTTTTTGCAGCTTCCGACAAAAAAATAAATTGTAAACTTTTAGGAGAAGCTCGTGCTTTACTTGGAGAACCTGCTTATGCTAAATATGCTCTTATGGGCACAGAGGAACTTGCTAAGATAGTTTCCGAATCATCGTTGACAAGTAATGTAATTATTTTAAAAAATCATGGCATTTTAACTGTAGGCGATTCACTAATTACTGCAATTGACAGAATAGAAGTTGCTGAAGTTGCTGCCCGATTAAGCATTTTATTAAATATAAATGGAAATATTCAGGAATTAAGCCCTGCGCAATTATCTGAAATTGACGCACTAATGAATGTTTCTTCATGAAATTAGCATAAGATTGAAAAAACTATTGCTAAATTAAAAGCATTATTGTAATATTGCAGTCCCTAAAAACTTTGGGGCCCATAGCTCAGCTGGTTAGAGCACCTGACTCATAATCAGGGGGTCGTAGGATCGTGCCCTACTGGGCCCACAACAGAAACCCTTATAAACATTCAAGTTTGTGAGGGTTTTTTTGCGTTTATACGGTTTATTGGCAGTTTGCTTTATGGTGCAAGTTTTGGTGCAAATGCATATAAGGTACATTGTTAAATGCACTAAACATGCAAAAAACATGCACATGAAAATCTCTGATAAATACCATAATTACACTCTATTATGGGAACATTAAAATTGCTTCTAGACACAAGAAGAGCTAGAAAAGACAAAACTTTCCAAATATGAGTTGTTTTATCTTAAAATACAGATTTTCTTATATTGTAATTTACTTTGCTTTTCAACTGCTGTTAGAATATATTCGCCAGTTGGTAAATCACTTACATCAAGTGCCATCATATGGGAAGCATTGATAGTAAAAGTTTTTGTAACCTTACCAGTAATATCTGTTATTTTTATTTCACCCGTTAACGGAGTAGAAAAATTAATATTAACAACTGTTTGCGCAGGATTAGGATAAATATTAAAGCTATTAATATTGCTGATCTCGTTAATCCCAATAACAATATCAGTTGCAGCGGCATACGTACATCCATTAGAATCAGTAATAGTTACAGAATATGTCCCCGCACCAAGTCCGGTAAGGTCTTCAGTTGTAGCTGAGTTATTCCATTGATACAAATAAGACCATGTACCACCTGTAGCGTTTATATTTATAGATCCATCATTAGCTCCACTACTTGACTCATTAGTAGATATCATGCTTACATATAAAGGAGGTGGGTTTTCTACATTTATTGTTGTTATATTTGATTGGCATCCATCTTGAGAAACTGAAAGACTAATTGTATTAGTTCCTGCGTAAGCCCATGTAACAGAATATGGGCCAGCACCATAACCATATAAGATTGTTGCACCATTGAAATCCCAATGGTAATCAGATATAATGTTGGCATTACCTGTATATGTAATTGTTGAATTATCTCCATAACATTGTATATTAGAGGCTACAAAAGTTGAAGTCGGTGTTTGATTAAATTGAACCATAACAGTGTCGGCATCAAAAAAGCCACCATTATTCTCAGTCCAAGCTAATGTATACAAGCCACTAATTCCAACTACTATATTTGAAGTAGGTAAATTCGGATCAGCAAAAGTAACACTTCCAGGACTGGACACAACTGTCCATGTGCCAGTGCATACACTTGGAATTGCTAAAAGACTATAAGTATTTCCACAAACAGTGTCATCAGGGCCAGCATTAGCTATAGGTATAGTAGCTGGATTATATTCATATGCTCCAATATCTATTATTCCATTTATCACCCGTGGATTGCCTGCTAGATCTATTGTAGGATAAGTACCACTAGAATTTCCTGAGTTAATACATGGCGAACTGCAAAGCAAAGACCAATTGGCAGTTTGTCCATGATAACCAATTCCGCTTCCAACTGAAGGTGAAACAAAAACCGGGTCAGAATTTATATTATTTTGATAAGTCCCTATGTAAAAATTGTTATTTAATTCAAAAGCTGCTTCTCCACCTTGTAAATTGCAATTATAAAAATCAGGATCACTGTCTTCGTCGATTAGGTAAACTTGCTGCCCACTTATAATTGCAGTATTGCCCCAAATAATTGAATTCATAATTGTTGGACTAGACATGGTACAATAAAAAGCTCCTCCATTTGTAGCACTATTATTTGCAATAGTATTATTGGTGATATTCGGGCTACTTCCCAGTAATAATATACCACCACCAAATGAAGCAGTGTTATTAATGATTGCATTGTTACTGATTATAGGCAGACTTCCACCATCACTATTAATCCCTCCTCCACCATCAGCAAAATTTGATGCAGAATTGTTAGAAATGGTATTATTAATAATAGTAGGATTACAATTTGTTATATAAATACCACCGCCGCCGCCGCCCTCATTATTTAAAATTAGGTTATTATTGATAATAGTATTATTTCCACTACAATAAATACCACCACCTTTAGTCCCATTTGGAGCAATGTTGTTTGAAATAATATTTGAGATTATAGTTGCTCCTATATTATCAGCGTAGAAATAGATTCCTCCTCCAAAATATCCAGAATTGTTAGAAATAACATTATTAGAAATAATTGGGTTGCTAAAACCATAATAAATACCTCCACCACCTGATAAACCTGTATTATTTGCAATAATATTATTAATTATTAGAGGATTACTGTTATTAATGCAAAATATTCCACCACCCATACTGGCGGTGTTATTATTAATGCGACAATTTGAAACAATCGCTTTTGAAAAATTATCAAAGAATAAAGCACCGCCATCTGCATCATATCCTGAACTTGAAGCAGCTGCTTTTGCATATTGTAGTTTACAATAGCTTATTTTAGAAGAATCATTTGTAGATGAGGTGTTATCAAAGCGAATTCCACGCCAACCTGCTGTAATATTAGTGGCGGTAAAAATAATTGTATCTGTAACTGTACCGATAGCTTGTAAACTACCAAGTACAAGCAACTTACACGTACCTTGGAAGCGCACCTCTGTTCCTGGTTCTATTGTTAGAGTGGAGCCATTTGGCACCATTATACTACCTAGTATAATATAAGGTGAACCAGCAAGAGTCCATAGACCAGATACGTTACCCCCCGGAATATTGGTTGCAGATAATGAACATACACTTACAACTAATGCAAATAATAAAGATGCTAACTTTTTCATATAAATATATTTTGAACTCAAATGTAACACTTTTAGAATATTAATCCGCTGTAATCTCATATTGTTTTAGGTTTTCATTTGAAAAAATATTACGCCTATCTCTAGGTGTTTTAAGAAATTATTATTAAAAAAATGTTGTTGATATAACGCATCAATATAGCATATTAAAGGGATGGCCATGATTATAACTTTAACTCATAGGAATTCTATATTCCTGATATATTAATAGTACTTTTTAATCCTCATATTATTTTTCACTAATTCTAACATCAGAAAGAGTTTTAAGCACCGGGCAATTGTAAATATCTTTTGCATCGCTTTTACAAAAACTTCTTTCCAGTTTTGCACAAAGTACGTTGTTATAATTTGTGCCCATACGAATTGTTAAATTACACGAATCGCTTGTTATTGTTGAATATTTCATCTCATCATCATATTCATCATCTTTATCAAGATAATTAAAATTGTGATCCAAATCGGCATTACCGTTTTCAATATAACATTTTACACGTTTAATGTTCTTCTCAATTTTATATTTTATAGTTGAATAATTTATTCTTTGTACCACTAATGTATAACAGACATTATCCTCCCCGCATCCGGTAAAGGATATCTTTTTGTTCAATGGTAATTTAACTGGAATAAAAGCTGTATCGTTGCCTATAATTAATAAGCTATCAATAAACTTTAAGTCTTCTGAGTTATACTCTTTAATGTCTTTTATAAACTTTTCGGAATATCGGGTTGAATCTTTAAAGATAGTCTTTTGTATATTTATAACATTGTTTACAATACTATCTGATTTCAACATTGCATTATTTTTTTGCTCATATGAACAACTAAAAAACACAAAGACAATAGATATAAATATTATACTTTTAAAGCAATGCATTTAATAAATTTTATACAATTACTATAAAGATTTCTTTTCTATTTCAACAACTTTAGTTTTGGTAAATTTATCGTGCCAGCCTGAGTTGTCTGAGCCTAAAAACGAAAATGCTTCAAATGGAATAAATCTGCATAGCGAACGCAAAAATATAGTTTTAAAATCTGGCTTTTCTCCGTTTTCATCTACTACTTTTGTTCTTGTAATATATTTGGCCATGGTCCTTCCTGTAAGAGCTTCAAAGGTTGTATAATAAATCATACCCATAATAAAGCCCAAAAGATATTCGGTAAACATATTCTCCTCGGTAATGCTATCAAAAAGAGAAGGTGAATAAAATATAAGAAATATCCCTAGTATAAAACCAACTGTTAAACTAAAAACATAAAGAAAAGCTAAATCGAGCAGATAGTTTGATAATCTTTTTCCCTGACTTGCCATTTTAAAGCCATAACCCTGAACAACATCATTAATTGGCGTGTTTTCTTCATTGGTTATCATAACTATTGTTATAATTAAAATATTAAGTGTATATTTTGTTATAATAACATTAAAATAGAATTTTAGTGTTATTTGATATTTTCAATAACTATCCTCTTCTTTACCCCTCTAGTTACAATATAATCTAACTGCCCTGTAATTAAATTACAATCCGGGGAGTCGCTGCAGGTTAAAGAATACTTAACATGAAAATCTGTTGAAGGAATACGTACCCATAACAAACTAACTTTATTCTCTTTAATTTTAGCATCTGCACCAGAGGCATCTTCAACTTTTAGGGTACATCCTTCAGGTACATTTTCAACTAAACGTGCAAATTTGGTTAAATCAATAGAATCGATTGCTGTAACTTTAACGCTAACATCTACCGCCAGCTCATCATTTTTTATTTTTTTAATTATTCGGGTAACAGCAGTCTTATTTGACTGTGCATAACTAACATTAAAAAGAAAAAATGTTGTAATAAACATGAAAAATATTCTACTCATATCGGGTCAATATAATTTTAACCAAATATAAGGAATTAAATAATTCAAAATAATATAAATAAAAGAATCCGATATTATTATCGGATTCTTTTATAATTTGTAATTTTTCTTTCTATTTATGAACTTTAGTAACTGTAAATTCTGTTCTTCTGTTTAACTGATGTTCAGTATCTGAACAATTACCATCGGGACAATCAATCCTTGGTTTAAACTCCCCGTATCCCTTTGCAGAAATTCTTTTTGAGACTATTCCCTTAGAAATTATATAACCTACTGCAGCCTCTGCCCTTTTCTGTGAAAGCGATTTATTATACGGATCTGTTCCTCTGCAATCTGTATGCGATCCTAATTCTATATCAATTTCTGGATTCTCTTTTAAAATATTAACCAGCTTGTCTAATTCTACCGCAGCATCTGGTCTTATATCCCATTTATCAAAGTCATAATAAATATTTTCAAGTACAAACGATTTATTTTCAAGAAGCTTGTCTAGAATAAACTCCACATGCACTGTATCATTTACAACACTGCATATTGCTGATATTTCTTTTTCCTGCTTTAAATAACCTTTCTTTGATGCTGTGATTCTATAACTATTATTGCAATCGGCTTTCTCTACAAATAAACCATCTTTATCAGAAATCTTATCATCTGTTTTGTTCTTTGTTATATTTTCAATTTTTATTTCAGCTCCGGGTAATAAAGCAATTGACTTGCCATAAAGCGAGGTCTTTACAGTTCCAACAATTACAATTTTTTTGCCAAAATAATATATGTCATCTTCCCCTTTTCCGCCATCGCGATTTGAAGATAAATAACCAGCAATATCGGGCTCGGTAAAATACGGTTGAAAATCATCTCTTGGTGAGTTAAACGGGTATTTCATGTTTTCTGGAGTTGTCCACTTATCGGCTATTCCTGTTGATCTGAAAATATCAAGACCTCCCACACCTCCAAATCCATCACTTGAGAAATATAACGCACCATCGCTTGCTATAACAGGAAAGGCCTCTTTTCCTTCGCTATTTATTATGTTTCCTGCATTTTTGGGGCTACTCCAGTGACCGTCGGGTAATTTGCGACAATAATAAATATCGCTGTTCCCATAACCACCCGGCATATTAGAAGCAAAGTACAAAATATTTCCATCCACAGAAAGTGCAGGATGACCAACTGAGTATTTATCCGAATTATTATATTCAAATGCCGTTACATTTTCCCAATGATTGTCCTTAAGAATTGCTGTATAAATCTCTAACCTGTTTATATATTTATCGGGATTTGCAACTTCAACCCAACTAGTAGGATCACTGTTTGTAGGTAGCGATTTTTCCTTTTGCATCTTTGTTAAAGTAAAATAAATAATGCCTGTTTTACTATCAAAAACACCTGGTCCATTATGAAATGAACTATTTATACCTACTGATAAATCAGGAAAAGAAGATGTATTATCTTCTTTAATTCCAGAAATATTAAAGAATCTTAAGTAAGGATTTCCAGTCCACCCAAAGTAATCTTCTGGCTTATAAACAACACCTTCTTGTTTTCTGTCTGAAGAAAACATTAATCCGTTTTTATAAGGAATAAGTCCAAAATCAGAATATTCTGTATTCAGATTCTGCACATTAATTACTTCATAAGCAAGTGGCTTTGCTATCCACTCCTGAGCAATTTCACAGGATTTTATCCATTCATTTACTTTTGCAGATCTCTCCGGAAAAAAAGATTCAAACCTTTTATACTGGTTAATCGCATTCTCATAATCACCCGAAGACTTTAATGAGATTGCATAATTTAGCATTTCATCGGGAGAATACACTGTAAATGAATTAATTTTTGATAGCCATTTCTGAGCAGAATTCAAATCGTTCATCATCATATAACAATGTGCTATATCTTTTATATCAGTTTCTTTTCTTGGAGTAATTGATTTAAATTTTGAAGAATATAATGAAATGGCCTGAGCATACTGAAAGTTGTCTTTATATTTTCTTGCCTTTTCCAGTTTCGACTGAGCAAATAACGTTTGAACGCTAAAAAGCAGCAAGAAAAATAAAACAACATATACGGTGGATTTTATTTTTGTTTTCATGACTTTTGTTATTAGAAAAATCTTGGAGTTAACATTCTGGATTGCGGTTTCTGAGGAAAATAATAACCCAGCATTACCTCATGTCCCGGAAAATCCTTTAACGCAGTTAATGAAAAAGTATACGCATAACCTATTCTGAATTTATTTGTAATATTTACTTCTGTCATCAACACTATAGCATCTCTGGTTCTTAAACTTTTGTCGAGACTTTTATTATTAAAAATGTCTGCACCAGTTCTAAATGTAGCACCTAACCAATAACTGTTTTTGAATAAGAAAAATGATGTAAGATCAATATTTGTAGGTGCTTTAAAATCTTCTTTTATAAGAAAACTTGGCTTATATTTAAAATCTTTACCTAAATCAAAAACATAGCCAGCTGTTAGATAATAATGTTTTACCTGACCTGCTACAAGTAATTCAGCACTTTTCTTAACATCAGCAGTTAAATCAGAAATCGATAATCCTGAATAAAACTTTTTTGTGTATAAAAAAACACCAAATTTAGAATCAAATCTGGTTGTAGTTACAGTACCTGCGGGAATTGCCGGATCGTTTTGATATTGCTCATTAAGCATTCCTCCATTTAATGTAAAATAAGATGCTCCCATAGAAATCCCAAAAGACAATCTGAAAATCTGGCTTAATCTTAATTTATAAGCATAACTAGCAAATACACCTTTTTGAGATTGTGCTCCAAGCTGGTCATTTGTTATATGCAAACCTATTCCCATATTAGAAAATAGCGGACCTTCAATACTTATTGACTGATTTATAGGGGCACCATCTAATCCTGACCATTGTGAAGAATATATCCCATTAACATTTACAACTCCTTTTGTTCCGGCATATGCAGGATTTAATACAAGTTGATTAAAAATATAATGGTTGTATTGAGCATTTTGTTGTGTGTAACCATATCCGGCTATCAGCAACATGGCTAATGTATATAAAATTGTTTTCATGATCTTCATTTTTATTTGTTATAAATTATCTGAGAATTGTAACATATCCGTTAAAAGTGCGGTACTCATCACACATATTAACTTTTAAAAGATAATAGTATGTTCCTTCAGCTAACTGACTTCCATCCCATTCATTTTGATAGTCTTTAACCGTTAACACCTCATTACCCCAGCGATTAATAATTGTTAATTGATTATCTGGATATAACAATATATTATCAATTTCCCAGCGATCATTTATACCATCACTATTCGGCGAGAAAGCATTTCTGATAACTATCTCTTCAGAAACATCTCCAGGAACAATTGCCTGACTAAACAAACTTTTACATCCATTTTCATCAGTTACTGTTAAACTATATTCACCTGCATCAAGTCCGTAAAGTTGAGACTGAATACTTCCATTTGACCATAAATATGAATATGAACCCGTTCCACCAGTAACTTCGACATTTATTGATCCATCCTTTCTTCCGATACAATTTGCATCAGTTGCAGATAATAATTCTGTTTTTATTGCACTTTGTTCTTCTATTGAGAATAATGTACTACTTAAACAACCTTCTGAATCATATACCGAAATAGTATTTGACCCTGCAGGTACACCGGTTAATGTTGAATTGCTAACTGCTGTTCCATTATTTAACTCATAGGTATATGGCGGAGTTCCTGACGCAACCTGAACTTCAACAACGGCATCATTTATTCCATTACATTTATTTCCTGAAATAACATTATAAGAAAACTCTACTGGAGCTAACTGAACAATGTTAAGTTCAAAAGGTTTGCTATTACATCCTTTAGCATCATTAACTATAACACTAAACGGTCCGGCAGACAAACTTTCAAAAATATTTGAGTTCTGAAAATTCTGTCCGTCTAACGAATATGAATAAGGAAAAGCTCCACCTGCAACATTTACTACAACGGTGCCATCAGATGATCCAAAACAACCAATATTTGTCTGATTAGCATTTACAGCTATTGGCTCCGGATTAATTATAGTTACAGGATTTGATGAGGCAATACAATTATGCTGATCGTACACAACAACTTCATAATTACCACTTGCTAAACCATAAAAAAGATTTGAACTTTGAGCTAATGTTCCATTTAAACTATAGGTATATGATCCTGTACCACCATTTGCATTTACAATAATAGCCCCATCTAAAACATTGTAACAGGATACCTGCTCGGTAACTACTGCTGATGCATGAAGAAGTGCAGGGTTTGCAATTGATAATGGCAGTGCACTTGCAAAACAATTATTCTGATCATAAACATTAACAACATATGAACTACTTGCTAGGCCAGAAAAAACATTTGAAGTTTGTAATGGTCCACCATTTAACGAATAATAGTAACTTCCCGACCCACCAATTGCAGAAACAGTTATCTGACCATCGCTTGAGTTATAGCAAGAAACCTGATCAGAAATTACTGAAGTAGCTGTTAGTAACTCCGGATTTGAAAGACTTATTGCCTGAGTATTTGCAATACATATGTTTTGATCATAAACACTTATTATATGTGAACCCGGACCTTGATTTGAAAAAACATTTGATGTTTGTACAGGTCCACCATCTAAACTGTAAGAATAATATCCTGTTCCACCATTGGCGTTAACAGTAATAACACCATTTGCTAAATTGTAACAGGAAATATTTGCAGTAATAAAAGCATTTGCCGACAACAATGGAGGATTTGCAATTTGATAATAAGAAGAACCTGCCTGACAACCATTCGCATCGGTAACATTAATCACATAATTACCACTTAATAATCCTGTAAAAGCATTTGAAGTTTGAGAATTTCCTCCGTTAAGAGAATAAGAATATGCACCGGTTCCACCCATTGCAATTACTGTAATATAACCATCATTGGAATTGTTACAAGTAACCTGAGAAGAGCCATAAGCACTTGCAGAAATTAAAGCAGGATTTGCAATCTGAATTGACGAAGTTCCAGCTAAACATCCATTCTGGTCAGTAACATTAATAACATATGACCCGCTAAACAAACCCGAGAAAATATTTGAACTTTGAGAAGATCCTCCATTAAGCGAATAAGAATATGCACCCGTTCCACCACTTGCGTTTACCGAAATTACTCCATCACTAGAATTGTAACATGTAACCTGAGGACTACCATGAGCAGTTAATGTAAGTGCATTTGGATTTGCAATTTGTATCGAAGGTGCTATTGCCAAACAACCATTCTGGTCTGTAACATTAACTACATAAGAACCACCCGATAAACCATAAAACTCATTTGAACTCTGTGCAACTCCACCATTAAGTGAATATGAATAAGCACCTGTTCCTCCGGTTGCTATTGCAATAACAAGTCCATCGCTGGAGTTGTAACAGGATACCTGAGATGACCCTTCAGTGCTTAAAGATAATTGTGGAGGATTATTAATATTAATAACATGAGTTCCAGTTAAGCAACCATTCTCATCTGTAACATTAATCAAAAAAGAACCACTTGATAAACCTGAAAACACATTAGAACTTTGAGGAGTTCCACCGTTAAGTGAATAGGAATAGGATCCGGTTCCACCTGTTACGTTTACATTTATTACTCCATCACTTGAATTATAACATGAAACCTGTGAAGAACCTTCAGCATTTGCAGTTAATAGAGTTGGATTAACTATTGCAATTCCATCAACACCCGCCATACAACCATTCTGATCGGTAACACTAATCACATATAAGCCACTCAATAGTCCCGAAAACACATTAGAACTTTGGGAAGTACCATTATTTAACCAATAAGTATATGAACCGGTACCTCCATTAGCACTAACAGTAATTACCCCATCATTTGAATCAAAACAAGAAACTTGAGCAGAGCCTACAGCAGATACAGTTACAGGTTTTGGATTATCAATAAAAACTGCATTGTTTAAAGAAACTGAACAACCATTAACATCAGATACAATTATTGAATATGAGCCATTTGGCAATCCCGAAAACGAATTTGAACTTTGAGGAGTTCCATTATTTAAGGTATATGAATAAACACCTGTACCACCATCTGCAGAAACTGTTATCTCTGCATCGCTATAATTGTAACAAGATACCTGAGCAGAACCAACTGCTGAAGCAGTAAGTAAATCTGGATTTGCTATTACAACCGGAGCACTACCTGAGGCAGAACAACCATTAATGTCTACTACAATAAAATTATAAGAGCCTGCAGGTAGTGCTGTAAAAACATTAGACCCCTGAACATTCCCACCATTTATAGAATATGAATATAAGCCTGTACCACCATTTGCAGAAACAGTTAATAAACCATCATTGTAATTATGACATGATACCTGATATGAACCAACAGCAGATACAGAAAGCAACGCAGGATTTAATATTATTATTGGAGATTCTACAGTAGCAGAACAACCATTAATATCTGAAACAACAATATTATAAGTACCTGATGAAAGCCCTGAGTAAGAATTAGAGGTCTGAGCATTTCCTCCGTTTAATGAATATGAATAGGCTCCTGTTCCACCTACTGCCGATGCAGTTATTGAACCATCGCTTGAATTATAACAAGAAACCTGAGAAGAACCTGTAGCTGAAACAGTAAGTTGAGCTGGATTTAGAATAACAATTGGTGCACATGCTAACGACGGGCAGCCGTTTACATCATAAACCATTACACTATAAGAACCTGCAGATAGACCAGAAAAAATATTTGAACTTTGAGCAGATCCACCATTCAAAGTATAAGAGTACGATCCGGTACCACCAAAAGCCGAAACGGTAATTGTACCATCGCTTGCGTTAAAACAAGAAACCTGAGAAGATCCAACTGCTGTAGCAGAAAGAAGCGGAGGATTTGATATTATAACAGGAACAGCCGATGATACAGAACAACCATTTGCATCATATACTTTATAATTGTAAGTTCCTGAAGATAGTCCGGAAAACACATTGCTTATTTGTGCCTGTCCGCCATTAATTGAATAAGAATAAGCTCCGGTTCCGCCATTGGCAGTTATTGTTAAAATTCCATCACTTGCATTATTACATGATACCTGTGAAGAACCAATTGCAGAAGCAGAAAGCAACGGGGGATTTGTTATAACAATTGGTACACCTGCTAAAGCAGAACAACCGTTTGCATCAAAAACAACTACACTATAGGAACCGGCAGAAAGACCAGAAAAAATATTTGAGCTTTGTACAATTCCACCGTTTATTGAATAAGAATATGCCCCTGTACCTCCGGTTGCTGATGCTGTAATTGATCCGTCACTAACATTATTACACGACACCTGAGATGATCCTGTTGCAAATACTTTTAGCAATTCGGGATTCGAAATAGTTATTGCCGAAGTAACCGCTGAACACTTAAACTGATCCATAACTGTAATAATATATGTACCACTTGTAAGACCATTAAAAACATTGGAAGTTTGGGCAAGTCCTCCGTTTAATGAATAAGAATAAATGCCTGTTCCACCTGAAGCAATTACAGTAATATATCCATCGGCAGAATTATTACAAGAAACCTGAGAAGAACCTATAGCTGTTGCTGTCAACAATACCGGATTTTCAATAATAATTGAATTCACCAAAGTGAATATGCAACCATTTGCATCAGTAACAACATAACTATATGACCCTGCTGAAAGTCCCGAAAAAATATTTGAAGCTTGAAAAACTCCTCCGTTTAACGAATAAGAATATGCGCCTGTTCCGCCTGAAGCAGTAATTGTTATTGAACCATCACTGGCATTATTACACGAAACATGAGAAGATGATATAGCTGACGCTGTCAATAATCCAGGATTTGATATTATTATTGAAGAAACTGACGAAGCAACACATCCGTTTGCATCAGTAACAATATAGCTATAAGAACCAGCAGTGAGTCCTGAAAAAATATTTGAAGCCTGTGAGGTTCCTCCGTTTAATGAATAAGAATATGTGCCTGTTCCGCCTGTAGCAGTAATTGTAATAGAAGCGTCGCTTGAATTATTACATGATACCTGTGAAGAGCCAGTAGCTGTAACTGTTAACAATGCAGGGTTTGATATTACCAATGGAGTAGCTGATGAAGCAGCGCATCCGTTTGCATCAGTAACAATGTAGCTATAAGTGCCGGCGGTAAGTCCTGAAAAAATATTTGATGTCTGAGAAAGCCCACCATTTAAAGAATATGAATATGCACCCGTTCCACCTGCAGCAGTAATAGTTAAAGACCCATCACTTGCATTATGACATGAAACCTGAGACGATCCTATAGCCGAAACAGTTAATAATGGCGGATTTAAAATTGTAATAGATTTAGTAGCCGCACTACATCCATATGTATCATATGCATTAATAATATAACTTCCAGCCAATAAACCTGTAAAAACATTTGAGCTCTGAACTGGTCCACCATTTATGGAATATGTATAACTTCCTGTTCCACCAATAACAGATACGGTTATAACTCCATCATTGCCGTTATAACAACTTACCTGCACACTTCCGGTAGCAGAAACAGTGAGTTGCGGAGAAACAGTTACTGTTACCTGAACACAACCTGAATTTCCGCAAGAATTTTCCCAGCTGGCATAATATGTAGTAGTTTGTACAGGAGAAGGTATTGAAAAATTATTGCCAGAACCTATTAATGTACCATTACAACCTCCGGTATACCAATTAAGTGTTGACCCCGAACCACCATTTGCAGAAAGTATTATATTACCGTTATCTTCAGCACACACAATATTTCTGTCAACAGATGCAGAAACAGGAGAAGAAGGTATTGGGTTAATTGTTATATTGGTAGTAACCGACTTTGGACAATTGTTAGTAACAAATGAATATGTAACTGTATAAGTTCCCGGGTTACTTGATCCAAGATTTATTTCACCTGTTAAAGAATTAATACTTAATCCTACTGGACTAGAACTATATGTCCCACCAGAAACACCTATTTGGTTAACAAATGACATTCCTGCTCCACAAAGAGGAGAATCATAACTAATAGTTGCAGTACCTAAATCTAATCTTACAGGAATAGGTCCAACAAAATCTCCCAAAGCTGCAGTTTCTGAATCAGAAGCTTTGGTTTTTACCATTATACTTTTAACACTTATCCCTAAACAAGGTTCAACATAACCAAAAAAAGCAGTAAGGTTAATTGCTGCTTCAACAAACTGGAAGGGACTATATGAATTATTCCCAAAAGCACCAAAAGGAACCGGTTCCGAATTAATATTTGTTATAGCAAATGCAACATTTGCAGGTATTACTTGTTCAACATATTTGTATCCTGTTCCAACTGGTTTCCAAAAATACATATGAACAGTAGCATTACTACCTCCATTACTATACTCCATTGAAAGTACAATATCGTTAACAGTTCTTCCACTATTTGTACCAGCTGAATTAAATCCAAAATTTGCAGTTCTTGTTAAAGTATTTTGTAAAAATTCAAAATCTATATAACTGGTACCATTTGTTGACAATCTATCACCTGCAACAATTAACCATGTATTATTTGATGCATCCGCAGCCAAATGATATAATGCATTATTAATATCGTTTTTGCTTGATGCACTTGAATATGACCACGTCCAGGTATTTGGATCATCATTAAATTTTCCTCCCTGAAAAGTCATATCAGAACTTGTGTTAAAATCATCATATACAAGTTGTGTTCTGGTTGGGTCAACAGGTGTTCCGTTACTATTAAGTACAAAACTCCCTCCTGTTCCCAATGTCCAATCTCCAACTCCAGATATAGGTGTATTAGATTGTAATCCACCATCTATTTGAAAGCCACCAACTGGTATTAATGTTGGAGCTATCTGGGCTTGTGTTTTAATATTTATTAATAAGCCCGCTGTTATTAAAAGAAAAGAAATCAGGCTAAGTCTGTAATAATTAGAGATCTTACGCTGATTAAATTTCTGATTTAGTGAGTAAATTATATTTTCCATAGTGTATTTTTTTTACTTTATTTAGAATGATTCTAAATGATTTGATTCGACAAAAAAATATAGTGTTCTGAAAATAAGGTTTTTGTGTTTACTTTTTTATTAAATATTTTCCTTATTCTTATTTAGACAAATTTAATATAAGAAAGAGCTAAAGTCAAACTTTGGGGATTAAACTTTAAATTAATTTGACTAACGGATTAAATTAAATGTCTAAAGCACACTTTCTATTAAACTAAATAAACCCCTGAAAAAATTCAGAAAATTATTCAACTTTAATTAATCACAGTTATAAAGCAGATCTTAGGTTGCTTAGCCAATTCATTGCAATTTTAAAATACTAAAATAATTATTGAAGGATTTTATGAATTTTTTATTTTAAACTCAAGCTCATCTATATATTTAAAATATTTTTTAAAAACCTGATACCTCTGCTTTTCTGATATACCACTAATTAAAACAGACTTTTTTATTATTGCATTCATCCATTGCAATGTTTCTTCGCAATACGAATCATTAAAAGTTGACATTGTACTAAATGTAAAATGTCCAAGGTAAACACTTTTTAAACTACCAATATTAACGTAAACACAATTGTTAGTAATTTCCATGTCGCTAAAGTAGAGCTGAAAATTTTGTTCCTTATTTTCTGTAGTGTCTAATTTTGTCCCCTTTTCGGCTTGCCTCTGAATAATGGTAATTTCATTTCTTAATTCTTCACATATCTGTAATGCATCATTCTTATGTTTAAATTTTCCTGCTTCCCAAAAATACTCGATTTGTTTAATTGTACTGTGAATTGTAGTTTCTGTCCATATTTCAATGGAGGGAATTTTAAAATATGCTGTAGCTATTTTCTTGCTAAATTCAGCTAACTCATTATTAATATTTTCTGTATCAAATTTCTCAAATTCTAGCTCAGGAACATTCAGTATAGTTAACATCCAATAAAACATTTTAAATGATGCAAGTATAGGATGGTTATAATGATGAAAAACCGGAATATCCTCACAAGCATAAATTATTTGTTTCTGGCTTGAATTTTCAATTGTTTTCATGTCCTGTAAAAGCTTTTCGAGATATTCTTTAAAACATGAAACCCTTGGTTCTAACTTAGAATAAGTAAAAGTGACTGATGTATTCTCGGTTTTGCTAAAAGTATCAAATGTTATATTAAAATGATCGCATAATTTTATTATTTCATCAATACTTAATAAAGTTTCACACCTTATTCTGCGATAAGCACTATCTGTGCTTGTTTCGAGTATATCAGATAATTCATTAACAAGCGAACTTGATGCTGGAATAAGATCTTCAACCTTTCTCAGAAATTGTGATTGCTTTTGCAAGACATTGGTTTTCTGCATTATTTTTTATGTTTTAAATAAATCTACCCACTAATATTTGCAATAAATACAACTTTTTCGGTTTTATTTGCAAATTATGCAAATGTATCTTATTAATGCAACATAATTATATTTATTACCATACTTCTTGCAAATTTCTACAAAGAGGTATTGATTTTCAATTTTTACTCAACCTATTGCTAGTTTACCTTTGCTTCATAATAAAAAGTTAAAAAAATGACAACAAAAATTAAAATCATACATTGGTTACCTAGAATATTATGCATTCTGGCGATACTTTTTCTTGAATTGTTTGCTCTTGATTCATTCGACAACAGGCTCACTTTGGGTCAACAGCTATTGGGTTTTATAATGCACTCTATTCCGGCATTAGTGTTAACTGGAATATTATTCCTTGCATGGAAAAAAGAATTTATTGGTGGAATAATTTTTATTTTAATAGGTGCAGGATTTTCTCCATTTATATACTCAAATAACTATGCAATGAATCATTCAGTTTGGATTAGTCTTTCTGTTATACTTTTGCTTAATCTTCCATTTATAGTAACAGGAGGATTATTTATTATTAGTAACACAGTTAAGAAAAAAGCAGCTAAAGTTGCAATATAAAAATTAAATAAATTACTTTAAAATAAATCTAAAATGAAAAAATTATTTTATATTGGAATATTGTTACTAACATTAATTAGTGTTGGTAATGCACAGGTAACTAATAACGATAATTCAACCGAAACACAGGTACACAAAGTTCCTGAAGTAAAAATTAACAAGGACGAATGGGAAACATATTTTATGCCGGGAGCTGTTTTTCATGTTTATGTTCCTGAAATGCAGGATAGTTTAGGGTATTTTACAGGAATGTCGGTTGAATATTTAATTGCAGCATGGATACATAAAAACGAAAACAGAGGACCGAGCCATGGAAGAATATATACAAAAGTAAATTTTATGAAAAGTTCTAAAAAGGACATTAAAGATATCTTTTATTGGGCAATTGGTCTTGACTTATCGCTTGAACGTAACCCAACCAGAAATTATCTTATACCATATTTTGGTTTAGAGTTTGGAGATATGTACCAGAGTCAATTAGGGAATATTGTTACAATTACACCAACACTTGGAATTCACCTTTATACATCACAGAATTTATTTGTAAATTTAACCGGTGGTTACGTTTATCCTTCAAAACATCTTGAAGAATTAAGAGGATATACAGCTCAACTTGGAGTTAATTTTTCATTGTGGTAGTTCTTTTAACCTTTAGCTCAATTTAGCTCATCGGGGTTTACTCACTGTGGTCGTGAAAGTGTTGTAATTCCAATGAAAATAACAAACTATTTTTTAACAATTTGCACTTCATACATCTCAGGCCAGTATTTTCCTGTAAGGAATAATCGTTTTCCCTTCACATCCCAAGCAATGCCATTAAGTACATCAACATCACGATCTTTAATTTTTGTTTTATCTAACAATCCCGACAAATCTATTTTTCCGGTAACACAACCTGTATTTGGATTAACAATTACAATATTATCGGTTTGATATACATTTGCATAAATCTCGCCATTAATCAATTCAAGTTCGTTTAACATACTCACAGGACCTATATTATCGTAGACTTCTATTCGTTTAATTTCGCTAAAAGATTCGGGCGATAAAACATATAAATTATATGACCCGTCACTCATAATTAAATTCTCATTGAAATTTGTTATTCCCCAGCCTTCAGTACCAAAATCAAATTTATTAATAAGTTTAAATGTTTCTTTTTCGTACTCATAAGCAACATGAGATTGCCATGTTAACTGATAAATATGATTTTTAAAAATTACAATACCTTCTCCAAAAACATCCTGCGGAAGATTATAGCTCTGAATAAGTTCATTATTTGCCAATTTATACTTTAAAAGCATTGATTCACCATACTGTCCGGTACCTTCATACATAAATCCATCTTCAAATATTAACCCTTGAGTATAGTATTTCTGATCGTGAGGATAACGTTTTAAAATTTTATAGGTATATTGTTGCGGAACAATGTTTGATCTTAAAATTACCGAAACACCATTTGTGTACTCCACCCCTTTAACCCAAGCATTAATAATTACTCTGTTATTTCCTGCTTTTGCCGAATCTGTTACTAATGAAACCGGATCGTTTTGTTTTTTCCCATTCAAATAAACAGAAACAGAATCAGGTTTTAACCCACCGGGAATTTCGAAAGCTGTAGAAATTTTCTCACCAATTGTAAACACTGCAAGATTTTTTGGACTGCTAATAATCAATTCTGTTTTATTATTAGAAACTACAGAAGTATCATTATTATTTGTTAAATCTGTATTATCTCCATTACAAGACCATTGAAATAAAGCAAAACAAATAACACCAATAATTATTAAATAATTTAATTTTTTAGTTTCCATTCAAAGCCTTCTTTAGTGTCTTTTATTTCTATGCCTAATGCTGTAAGTTCATTTCTTATTCTGTCACTTGCTTCAAAATCTTTACGTTTTTTTGCCTGAATTCTTTCATTCAATAATAAGTCAACAACGTTCCCAAGTATTTCGTTACCCGCCGAAGAAGACTCTGCAACCAAACCAAGAATATCGAAAATAAATTCGTCGAAGAGTTTTTTAGCTGCTTCAATATTGGCTTTGTCAAATTTTTCTGTACCTGCCAAAGCTGAGTTAATGCCTTTAACCAATTCAAATAAATTTGCTATAACAATTGGAGTGTTAAGATCATCGTTTAATGCATCCTGACATTTGTTACGAATTTCCTGAACATTAATCGTTGAAGCTTCAGATATAGTAATTTTTTCAATATTATTATAGGCCTCCATCATACGCTCAAATCCTTTCTCGGCAGCTGTCAATGCTTCGTTAGAAAAATCAAGAGTACTACGATAATGTGCCTGTAAAATAAAAAATCGAACAGTCATTGGACTATATGCCTTTGTAAGCACGGCGTGTTTTCCTGTGAATAATTCCTCAAGTGTAATAAAATTACCAAGCGACTTACCCATTTTCTGACCATTAATTGTGATCATATTGTTATGCATCCAGTAACGAACAGTTTCTTTTCCAGATGCAGCAACAGATTGTGCAATCTCACACTCATGATGCGGAAAAAGTAAATCCATCCCGCCACCGTGAATATCGAATTCTTCGCCAAGATATTTTGTACTCATAGCAGAACATTCAAGATGCCAACCAGGAAAACCATCACCAAAACGTGAAGGCCAGCGCATAATATGCTCGGGTAATGCCTTCTTCCAAAGAGCAAAATCAAATGAGTTTTTCTTTTCTCCCTGTCCATCCAGATCACGCGTATTTGAATATAGATCATCTAAAACACGACCAGAAAGTTTTCCGTAATGATATTTTTTTGCATATGCTTCAACATCAAAATAAACAGAACCATCTCTTTCGTAAGCGAATCCGTTTTTCTCAATTTCATCAATTAGCTGCAACTGCTCTATAATATGACCGGATGCACGTGGTTCTATGCTTGGTTTTTTCACATTAAGCATATCCATAAAAGTGTGGTACCTGTCTGTATAGTACTGTACAACTTCCATTGGCTCCAACTGCTCAAGCCTAGCTTTTTTTGCAATCTTATCATCGCCTTCATCAGCATCATTCTCTAAATGTCCAACATCAGTAATGTTTCTTACATAACGTACTTTATTTCCAAGGAAAACAAGATATCTGAAAAGTATATCAAAAGTTATTGCAGGTCGTGCATGACCAAGATGAGGGTCTCCATATACTGTTGGACCGCAAACATAAATACCCACAAATGGAGGATTAAGAGCAATAAATTCTTCTTTCTTTCTATTTATTGTGTTGTAAATGTGTATATTTTGACTCATTTTAAATTTAATTTCTAAATTACAAGCCACGAAATTACAAAAACCAAATCAAAAAATTTGAATTGAGAAAGTTAAATTAAAAAAAATAATGAATTAGGTTACTTTGGTAATGACAACAAAAAGTTTTCATAGGCTTTAGAAAAGTTTTCTATATGAATTAACATGTTTTTTGTTTCATGCATAATGCCTAAATATAACATTGTTGATCTTGTATTTATATCGCTTTCTTTCTGATCTCTAAGATAACCAACTCTATTATTCTCAATAAATAAAACTACATTATTTATTTTTATCTGAACCTCATTAAAAGAAATATTTTCTTTTGTTAGTTGTTCAATCACAAATTCAAACAATTCGTTAACCTGTAATTTTAATTTTCTAAGATCTTTTATTTGCTGTGAAGGAATTGGATTGTGTATGTTGTTAACATGAATAAACGACGGAGTTGTTATATAATTCAGACAATATTCTATTTCTCGGATGTAATCATATATTTGAATTATATAAGAACCTGAAATCTGCAAATCTTTATTTAAGTTTTTATAAATGTTTAATGACCGTCCCTTTAACTTTTTTGTATGCTTATTTAATAAATTAACATCTTTAGAAAGAATTTTAAGCGATTTCCGGTTTTCATCTTCAAGAGCATCTATTGATTCAGAATAAATTAATGAAATTTTCTTAATCACATCCATTGACTGCTGATTAGTAATTTCTGAAAGTTCTATTGATGACTCAGGAGTATATTCCTTTGCTTCCGCAATTTCGGCACTTTGTTTTACACGTTCTTTATGTTTAATTTTTGATTTATATAACAATATGCCTATAAGTAATAGCATTAAAACAACACCATACATTCCGCCTAAATAAATTACAACTGCAATTATTCCGGCAACAATGAATGCTATAAATGCAGTAAAAAACCAACCACTAATAACAGTTATAACACCAGTCACCCTATAAACAGCAGATTCTCTTCCCCAAGCTCCATCGGCTAAAGAAGTACCCATTGCTACCATAAAAGTTACATAGGTTGTTGACAAAGGTAATCTTAATGAAGTTGCAAAAGCAATTAGTATACTTGCAACAACCAGATTAACCGAAGCTCTTATTAAATCGAATGAAACTGCAGGATTTTCCTCGTTTGATTGTTTTGTGTTTTCAAATCTTAATGCAATAAAATTTAAAAACTTTTTCGGCAATATTTTTTCTACCCCATTTTGAAAAGTAAAAAATCCTTGCACCAATGTTCTTGCTAAATATGACGATCCCCAACGTTCATCGCCCTCCTCCTGACGACTTAATTCAACAGTAGTTTTAACAACAGTTCTTGTTTTTCTTGAAATAAAAATTGTTGCTACCATTATTAATCCTGCTATTAACAACAAAAATACATCCACAGGGACATCGCCTTTTAGCGCCCCCATATTGTATGTATTAGCAGCAGAACCAGAAGCTTGCCAAAGCTCAAATGATTTTAATCCTGCTAATGGAGCTCCAATAAAGTTAACCAGATCGTTACCTGCAAAACTTAAAGCCAAACCAAATGTTCCAACAAATACTACAAGTTTAAAAACATTTAATTTAAATAATAAATGAAGAATCTGTAATATAGCAGATAAGATTAAAAAAGAAGCGAGAGCAATTAGCCAGGTATTATTTAACACCCATATCTTATCTGCTTTCGTAATAAATGAGGTATCACCAAATCCTTTCAAAACAATAAACAATAATATTGCAGTTAATGCAAATCCGCCAAATAATCCTGAAGTTATATTGCTTTTTTTATGAAAATCAAACGAGAAAATTAAACGAGTTATATATTGTATAATAATACCCGCAACAAATGCCACAATAACCGAAATCAATATTCCCGAAATAATAGCCAGTACTTTCTCGGTATTAATATAATTGCCTATTCCACTTATGTTTCCTCCAATATCAACAATTTTTATTAATGAAATAGCGACCGAACTTCCTAATAATCCAAAAACAAGAGAAACAGTTGTTGAGGTTGGCAAACCAAATGTGTTAAAAAAATCCAGCAGAATTACATCTGCCATCATAACAGCTAGAAAAATAAATAATATTTCGGAAAACATAAACTGTTCGGGGTGAAAAATACCTTTTCTTGCAACCTCCATCATACCACCTGAAAATACAGCTCCAACAATAATTCCGATTGCCGCAACAAACAATATTACTCTGAACGAACCTGCACGTGATCCAACTGCAGGACCTAAAAAGTTAACTGCATCGTTTGAAACACCAACTATTAAATCTGCAACAGCAAATAATCCAAGAATAAAAAGTATTACTAAATAATACCACTCCATAATACAACAATAATTAGCGAAGATAAAGCTTTATAATCAACTATAAAAAGGAATTCATTATTTATATTGTTATTTTCTCATCAACTCTTCAATTTCTTCTAACTCTATTGGAATTTTTTCCATCAAATCAATTGGAGTTTTATCGATCAGAATATCATTTTCTAATCTAATTCCAAAACCTTCTTCCTTTATATAAATTCCCGGCTCGCAACTAAGCACCATGCCCTTTGCAAACGGGACCTCTCTGTTCCCGCAATCATGCACATCTAATCCAATAAAATGAGAAGTTCCATGCATGTAATATTTCTTATACAAAGAATTTTCCTTATTCTGCTTACAGATATCACTTTTTCTTAACAACTTTAGTTTTATTAGTTCTTCCTCCATCATTAAACCAACAGATTCATTTAGTTTATCTATAGTATTTCCAATAACCATTAGCTTTTTTGCTTCTTTCATTATTGATAAAACAGATTTATAAACTTCAGTCTGCCGTTTTGTAAACTTACCTGAAATAGGAATTGTTCTTGAAAGATCAGATGCATACCCTGATTTTTCTGCACCAAAATCCAAAAGAAGCAAATCACCACTTATTAATTCGGCATTATTAAAATTATAATGAAGAATTGTTGAACTATTTCCACTTGCAATAATTGGTAAATAGGCATGAGGACATTTTTCGGATTTTATAAACCTCATCGTAATTTCTGCTTCAACATCGTACTCATATAATCCGGGCTTTATTAGAGGTAATATTTCACAAAAAGTTTTACCTGTTATCTCTATTGCTTCCTTAATTATTTCGATTTCTGTCGTTTCTTTTACTAACCTTAACTGGTTAATTAGTGGAACAAGTTTTTCAAATCGTTGTGAAGGATATTTTGATTTTATTTCTTCGGCAAATCTGAATGAAGCAGAAATTGGAGCATCATTTACCGAGCATTCATCACCCATTTCTAAATAAATGTATGAAGCGCTTTCAATTACCTTTTTCAAAAATATCGGCAATTCGCTACACCACTTGACATTACCTACACCTGAAATCATCGTAGCATCTTCTTTTGAATGCTTATGCCCTTCCCATATTAATGTTTTATTATCAGTATATCGAATAAATAATATTTCTCTAAACTCCTTTTTTGAATGGTTTGGATAAAGAACCAAAACAGTTTCTTCCTGCATAACACCCGTCAGATAAATCATATTTGAGCTTTGACGGAACTCATTATACAAACTTCTGGTACGCATGGAATGTGTTGCAGAACATATTATTGCTACTGAATTAGGCTTAAGAAGTTTAGAAAGTTTTGCCCTATTTTTTTTGTAAAGTTCTGGGGTTAATTTATTCATATCGTTAATTTAGATTACATATAAATTACAAAAAATAATAATTTTTGAAAATAATCAATTTAAGAACTTACTACTTTCGCATAAAAATATTTTTTTAATTTTTTTGTAGATAACAAAATTTCGAAACACGAATTTATTCTAAATATTCTTAATATGAGCGGTTTTTTATCTTCTTCAATCGGCAAAAAGGTTATAATGAGTTTAACCGGATTGTTTTTAGTTGTTTTTTTATGTGTGCATCTGTTTGTAAACCTGCTTACTATGGTTGATGCAGATGGTAGTACATTTAATACTGTTGCTCATTTTATGGGAACCAACACCATAATGTTTGTAATGCAATGGGTACTTGCAGCAGGATTTATTTTCCATATGCTTTATGCAACCATACTAACTATGAAAAACCGTGCAGCTCGTCCGGTAAAATATGCTGTCAGTACAAATAGTGACACATCATGGTCGTCTCAAAACATGTTTATTTCTGGAGCTACTGTATTAGCATTTTTAGTGCTTCACCTTATTAATTACTTTTATAAAATAAAATTTACCGATTTAATTGAAAGCGGACAAATGTCTGAATTCGACTTAGTAATAGGTATTTTCCAACCTCAATATTGGTATTTTAGTGTAATTTATATTATTTCATTTATTTTATTAGGATTACACTTAAATCATTCTTTCCAGTCTTCATTTCAAACACTTGGACTAAACAATACTGTTTGGTTACCACGCTTAAAATTTATTGGAACTCTTTACGCAATAGTTATTGCAGTAGGTTTTTCAATTATTCCGATATTCTTTTTAATGAAAGCATTACTTTAATAAATCCCTTTAAAAACTATGGGAACATTGAATTCAAGAAGTCCTGAAGGACACGTAAGTCAACAATGGACAAAGTTTAAATCAACTTGTCATCTTGTAAATCCGGCAAACAAGCGTAAGCTTGATATTATTGTTGTTGGTACAGGTTTGGCTGGTGCTTCTGCTGCAGCTGCACTTGGCGAACAAGGTTATAACGTTAAGATATTTTGTTATCAGGATAGTCCTCGTCGTGCGCATAGTATTGCTGCACAAGGTGGAATTAATGCTGCAAAAAACTATCAGAATGATGGCGACAGCGTTTATCGTCTTTTTTACGACACTATTAAAGGTGGCGATTACCGTGCCCGCGAATCAAATGTTCACAGATTAGCAGAAGTAAGTAATCTTATTATCGACCATAGTGTTGCTACAGGTGTTCCTTTTGCACGTGATTACGGCGGTTTATTAGATAACCGTTCATTTGGTGGTGCTCAGGTTTCACGTACTTTTTATGCACGTGGACAAACCGGTCAGCAATTATTACTTGGCGCATATAATTCATTAAACCGCCAGATTAAAAATAAAACCGTTACAATGTTCAACCGTCGCGATGTATTAGACATTGTTATTGTTGACGGAAAAGCTCGTGGAATTATTGCACGTAACTTAGTTACAGGTGAAATTGAAAAACATTTCGGACATGCCGTTTGTCTTGCTACCGGTGGATATGGAAACACATATTTCCTATCAACAAATGCAATGGGATCAAACGGTTCAGTTGCATGGCAAGCTTATAAAAAAGGTGCTTTCTTCGCAAATCCTTGTTTTACACAAATTCACCCAACTTGTATTCCTGTTCACGGCGACTATCAGTCAAAATTAACTTTGATGAGTGAAAGTTTACGTAACGATGGAAGAATTTGGGTTCCAAAGAAAATTGAAGATGCAAAACGTCTTCAAAAAGGAGAAATTAAAGGAAGCCAAATTCCTGAAGAAGATCGCGATTATTATTTAGAGCGTCGTTATCCTGCTTTCGGAAACTTAGTACCTCGCGATGTTGCATCAAGAGCTGCAAAAGAGCGTTGCGATGCGGGTTTTGGAGTTAACAATACTGGTTTAGCTGTATTCTTAGATTTCTCGGATGCTATTAAAAGATTAGGAAA
The DNA here is from genome assembly GCA_016218155.1 of Bacteroidia bacterium. Lineage (NCBI taxonomy): Bacteria > Pseudomonadati > Bacteroidota > Bacteroidia > Bacteroidia bacterium. The sequence goes on along the minus strand of JACREQ010000034.1, from coordinate 78,799 downwards.
AGCAACAATTGAAGCTCGTTATGGAAACTTATTCCAGATGTACGAAAAAATTGTTGACGAAAATCCATACGAAACTCCAATGATGATTTATCCTGCTGTTCATTATACTATGGGTGGCTTATGGGTTGATTATCATTTAATGACTACAGTTCCTGGTTTATTTGCTCTTGGTGAAGCAAATTTTAGCGATCACGGAGCGAACCGCCTTGGAGCATCTGCACTTATGCAGGGATTAGCTGATGGATATTTTATTATTCCTTACACTATTGGTGATTATCTTTCTAAAGAAATTGGAACTAAACGAATGTCAACAGATAATGCTGAATTTGTTGAAGCTGAAAAGAAAGTTAATGACAGAATTCAAAAGTTATATGCTATAAAAGGTAATCAACCTGCTGATTATTTCCATAAAAAACTTGGTCAGGCAATGTGGGAATATGTTGGAATGGGACGTACCGAAGAAAGCTTGAAAAAAGCTCTCGATATTATTCCAAAAATCAGAGAAGAATTCTGGTCAAATCTTAAACTTACCGGAAATCCTGCAGAATATAATACTGAATTAGAAAAAGCAGGTAGAGTTGCTGATTTTCTTGAGTTAGGTGAACTAATGGCTCGCGATGCTTTAAACAGACGCGAATCTTGTGGTGGACATTTCCGCGAAGAAATGCAAACCGAAGATGGCGAAGCAAAACGTGACGACGAAAACTTTGCATATGTAGCAGCATGGGAACATAAAGAAAACGGAATACCAGAACTACACAAAGAGCCTCTTGAGTACAAAGAAGTTAAATTAGTTCAACGTAATTACAAATAACGGTTGCTAAAAATCGAAAAAAGAAATTTTATGGATTTAACTTTAAAAATATGGCGTCAAGCCTCAGCAAAAGCAAAAGGAAAATTTGAATCTTATCCTATTTCAAATATTTCTGCAGATTGTTCTTTTTTAGAAATGATTGATATTTTAAACGAGAAATTAGTTCGTGATAATATCGATCCTGTTGCTTTTGATCACGATTGTCGTGAAGGAATTTGTGGAATGTGCAGTTTGTATGTTAACGGTCGCCCTCACGGACCAGATGATGACATAACAACATGCCAATTACACATGCGTAAATTTAAGAATGGTGATACAATTACAATAGAACCATGGCGTGCCGGACCATTTCCTGTGATAAAAGATTTAATTGTTGACAGAAATGCATTCGATAAAATTAACCAGGAAGGTGGATTTATTTCAGCAAACACAGGTTCTGCGCCAGATGCAAATGCAATTTTAATTCCTAACAGAGAAGCAGAACAAGCTATGGATGCTGCTGCCTGTATTGGTTGTGGTGCTTGCGTAGCTGCTTGTAAAAATTCATCTGCAATGTTATTTGTTTCTGCAAAAGTTTCTCACCTTGCTTTATTACCACAAGGAAAAGCTGAAGCTGCTATTCGTGCAAAAGCAATGGTGGCTAAAATGGATGAACTTGGCTTTGGTGGTTGCACAAACACAGGTGCTTGCGAAGCAGAATGCCCAAAAGATATTTCTATTTCAAATATTGCAAGATTAAACCGCGAGTTTCTTTGCGCTACAATACTGGAATAATTTAAAATTATTATAACATTTTTAAAAACCCGTTTCATTTTAAACGGGTTTTTTTATGCCTATAAATTTCTGCAAATTCCAGTTAACCACAGAATTGTTGAATTTTTAATGTAAATTCACTACCTTTATAGTAAAATAATTAATAAAGAAAAGTTTTCTTCCCTCATTATAAACAAATGAAAAATAAATATTTAATTTTATTATTAATATTATTACTGTTTTTAAATGTAAGTTGTTCATTTATTCTTGGCATAAAAAAACCAGAATTAAAAAATGAAAAACAACTTAATGATTTTTTGTGGAAAAACATTAATGATTCTACAATGTGTTATTATTTTACAAAACAGTCTTTTGATAGTATTCAGAAATTAAGTTATAAGCCTAATTGGCAAAAGGGTTTCAGACCATTACAATTTAAGGTATTTAATAATTATGGTAACTTAATAGCTCAATATTCCTCCTGTGAGGGTTCATTGCATAAACTAAAAATACTTTCAGAATATCCACCAAAAAACATTTTTCCCTTAGATTCTACAATAACATTCATTAATGATTTAAAAATGTACAGAAATAACAATTCAAATGTTATAAATCCATCTTTGTTTAATAATAGTGACTTAAACATAATTGTTTATTGGGGAACATGGCTTGGACATCCAGGGAAAAATTTATTAAAAAAAATAATTGCTTATAAAAAGCTATATAATGACAAAAAAATAAATATTATTAAAGTAAATGTTGCTGAGACATATAAATAACTAACATCTGCTTATTTTGTATTAGCATACAAAAAATTAAATTGAGAATTTTTGCGCTACAATAATTGACTAATTTTAAATTATTATAACATTTTGTAAAAACCCGTTTCATTTTGAAACGGGTTTTTGTTTTTATATAACATATTCAAAAACATTAGTTAACTTTATATTTTACAATTTAGCGTTAAAAAACATATTGAAGAAAAACAATTAACATGCAACCATTACATAAAATTTTTCATCTAACAAAAAAAATACAACTATGAAAAAAATATTAATTACTACAGCTTTATTTTTTGTTTTCTTTCAATTTTCTTTTGCTACAAACAGCTTAAGAGTAGGCGACCCCAGAACTTCATGGTACACCTATCAGGGAACAATTGAAGAAGCAACTTTATCAATTAAACCTAAAGGGTTGTATATGGAGTATGGCTTATATCTTACTTTTTCTGCCCGAAACACTCCACTATTTTACACAACCGATTCTTTAGAATCTGTTCTAAAATTTGATTTGCCTGCAAATGCTACAATAGTCGATTCGTGGCTATGGATAGGAGAAGACATTGTTAAAGCAAAAATTCTGGATAAATGGTCGGCATCTTCTATTTATGAAGGTATAGTACAAAGAAGAATGGATCCATCTATTTTAACAAAAACAAGTAGCACCAGTTATGAATTAAGAGTTTTTCCAATGTTGGGAAATTCAACAAGAAAAGTCAAAATTACTTTTCTTATGCCTACAAGCTGGGCACAAAACGAGGTTAGAAGCTCATTACCATTAAGTATTTTAAGTACTTCACTTGTGCCTTTACAAAAACTTAATGTTGTTACCTGGACAGATAACACATGGACTAATCCACACTTTTTTGGAATATCAAATCTTGCCTATTATCCACAGAATGATCCTATACTTGGATCATATTACTATACAGAAATTCCTAATTTCCTTTTTTCGAGTAATTTTTCAACAGCATTTAACTCACCTGTATCGGATGGCGCATTTTTAAGCACATATTCGGATGGAACAGATAAGTATTATCAACTTGCTATCGATCCTAAATCACTTATAGATACAATTCAAGGTTCAAATTTCGCATTCTTAATTGATTATCATTCTGCAAACACAAGTTTAAGTAAGGCAACAATTATTGATAATGTGAAACAAGCAATATACCAATCGCTTTCACCTAAAGATTCATTTAATCTGATTTTTTCCAATTTTACAATATTCAGAGCAAGTAATTCATGGATAAGAGCTGATTCTGCATCAATTGAAAATATTTTTGCAACTATTAATGAGCCACTTTCAGATTACTCAAATCTTACCAATCTTATTAGTAACGGAATCGATTTTATTTCAAATCATGGTAACGATGGTAAAATTATTCTACTCTCATGCTCTAATCAATATGGAACAGCTAATGTTGCAAATAACTTAGTTAATGATATTGTTAACAGTATGAACCCTGATATTCCTATATATATTTGTGATTACCAGTCGCTAAATATGAACTATAATTATATCAATGGAAGATATTATTATGGAAACGAATATTTCTATTCAAACTTATCAATGATTACTGTTGGAGCATTTTACAGAGTTTATTATACGAATTATTCATTATCGGACATATTAAATTTAAACCTTATAGAAGCCAGTGGAGTAATAAATTCATTTGATCTTTACACAACAGCCAGTGGAGGATTTTGCCATAGCAGATATTATTTAAATAATATGACAACCTCTGCAAATATTACGAGTTCTATAATGCAAACAGGAAAGTTTAATGGGAATCTACCATTTACAGCATTTATTTCGGGAGAATATAATGGAAACATTTTCTCTAAAGTTATTACTTTTACTTCAACAAATTCATTTGTAGGAGATAGCATGAGCAGAGAGATTTGGGCAGGTTTAAACATTAAAGACCTTGAATCTCAACCTCAAACAAATACTCTAATTAGTACAATTGTAAATAAAAGCATAAACGAAAGAGTGTTATCGAAATATTCCGCATTCCTTTGCTTAGAAGACACTAATCAAATATGTAATTCCTGTGTTGACGAAACTGAATATACAGAAATTGAAACTGATACTATTTCATCTGACTTAGAAATTACTTCTTTCCCCAACCCATTTAGCGAATCTGTTACCATTAAGGTTAACATTCTAAAACTGCAGGATTATTCTAACGGAACGTTTAAAATTTATAATATTCTTGGAAAAGAAATTCAAAGTTTTGATTACAATAACAGTCTAAAAAATGGCTACCTTGAATTTATCTGGAATCCCGGACTTAACAATGAACAAACACCTTCAGGAATATATCTTTTTGTAATAACAAATGATAATACAACTAAGAGCATAAAACTGATAAAGCAATAATTAAAAATCAGAAAAATTAAAAACCTCACATTATAAAAAATGTGAGGTTTTTTTATGCTTTAGAGCTAAATCTCAAATAATAAACTAAAATAAAAAGATATTTTTAGATAAATAATTTAATTTTGCATACCCAAAATCAAATTTTCATTTCTCTATGAGCTACCCAAAAGCTGGATTAAAAACAGCTCTCATCATAATATCTATTTGCATATCAACTGCATTATCAGCTCAGGATTTTAGCGAACTTGGCTCTAAACGTGTTAAGTATTTTTCTGCAGAAGATTATAATGGACATGCTCAAAACTGGTCGGTATTTCAGGATAAACAAGGCATGTTATATTTTGCCAATAATGATGGAATTCTTTTGTATAACGGACAAAGCTGGAACACAGTAGGGGCTTTTCCGGTCAGGTGCTTTTCTCAGGGTGACGGTAAAAGGGTATATGCTGGTGGTGATAATGAATTCGGATATATAGATCAAAATAAATCCGGAAAACTACAATGGACTTCATATTCAAAAAAACTTCCTGAAGAATATAAGAACTTCTTGTCTGTACTTAGTATTCAGCAATCGGGCGACAAAACAATTTTTTTTGGTTTTAGAGCTATCTTAATTTACCAAAAAGACTCATTGATAAAAGTAATTAAACCACAAACAGATTTTAGGTTTTCATTTAAATATAAAAACAGAATATTTATTAGACAAACCGATGTTGGTTTAATGGAATTTAAGAATAACAACATATACAAATTACCTCACGGCGAGTTTTTTTCTGATAAACCGGTTTATATGTTTGAACCTTTTGACGAAAACAATGCTATTCTTGCAACTAAATTAAACGGTCTTTACCTTGTTAACATTAATAATATTAACCGTAAAGATTTGCCTCTTGATTCAATATACAAACCATTTAAAACTGAAGCCGACAATTTTTTTGAAACAAATGGAATTTATCACGGAACTATTTTAGATAACGATAATATAGCGTTAGGATCTACTGTTGCCGGTATTGTAATTATTAATAAAAAAGGACAGATAAAAAGAGTTTTTAATAAGCAAAACGGACTTCCTGTAAACAATGTTAATTATGTGTTTTTTGACCGTGAAAAAAATATCTGGCTGGCATTAAATAATGGTATTGCCAATATTGAAATGAATAGCCCAATGAACTTTTTTGGCGAAGAAACCGGATATCAGGGAATAGTAGTAGGTGCAATAAATTTTAAAGGGAAATTTTATGTTGGTACATTAGAAGGACTTTATGTATTAACACATAACACAGATTTTACAAAAAACGGAAATTCTTTTTATAAATTCAAAAGGTTAACACAAGAGTATAATAGCTTTATGCAACTGGATACTATTGATGGTAAGTTGTATGCAGCAACACGTTACGGATTTTTCGAGATTGATAACGAAACTATAAAGCCTATAAGAAAAATGGAATTTTCATACGCCATTTTACACTCTAAAACAGATCCGTCAATTATTTTTGTAAACAACTCTGAAGGTCTCGCTATATTTAAGAAAAATAAAAACGAATTAAAATTTCATGAACAAATTAAGGGAATTGAACATGAAGTTCGTTACATGTATGAAGAAAAAGACGGTTCACTTTGGATAAATGGTAACAACAATGATCTTCTAAAACTCAACTTTAACAATAACGATTACAAACACCCTACAATAACAACTTACGACTCAGCAAAAGGTCTTCCATCTAATGCCTCGTTGGTAATTCTTAAAGAAAGTGATCATCTATGTGTTTTACTTCCCGGCCAAGGTTATTACAGGTATTCTTCAAGCAAATCGCCAGTTGGAAAACAAGACTATTTTTATCCTGACCCATTATTTCCGATTAAGTTCTCAGAAACAAAAGACTCTATTTCATATTATTTAGCTACACGTTTTAATGATACTGTATGGTATGCACTTACTGCTCAGCAAGGGCTTATCAAAATTATACGAAACAACTCTGAAAGCCCAAAATTAAGCTTAATCTCATCATCGCTTGGAAGAGCAAATGTTACGTTTTTTCTTTATCCCGACAAAGAACATAATCTATTATGGTATTCAACAAACAAAGGACTATTTTCATACAAATTACAAAATAATGTAGAAGAAAATATCCCATTTGTAACAATAATCAGCGAAATATTAATAGGTAAAGATTCCACCATTTATATAACAAATGACAGTATAAATAAAACAGAAATTCCATTTACAAAAAACTCGTTAACTATAAACTTTGCTTCATTATTTTATCAGGGCAGCGAAAACAATGCTTTTAAGTACTATCTGGAAGGATTGGATTCTACATGGGCTGATTGGACCAAAGAAAAATACATTACTTATAACTTTTTACCCGAAGGAAACTATGTATTTCATATTAAAGGAAAAAACATGCACGGTGTTGAAAGCTCTGAAGTTCTTTTCCACTTTACAATACTTCCACCTTGGTACAGGTCATGGTGGGCATATTTAATTTATGTTGTTATTGCTTTTCTTCTTATTATTGTAACTGCTATTTTATATGGGAAGCGACTAAAATCAAGCAACTTAAAACTTGAGGAAATTGTAAATAGCAGAACTGCCGAAATTAAAAGACAAAGTTCTGAAATTGAAATTAAAAATTTACAACTAAATGAGATTAACAAAGAACTAGAAAAACTATCCATTGTTGCCAGTGAAACTGACAATACAGTTATTATAATGGATAAAGACACTAATTTTTTATGGATTAACGATAGCTTAAGAAAAAAATATAATATAGATTACGAAGAATTTGAAGCAATAAAAGGAAAAAGCTTGTTAGATTCTTCATATAACTCTAATATTAAAAGAATTGTATCAAAATGTATTTCCGAAAAGAAAACTATTTTATACGAATCTGAAGCAAAGTTAAAGTCGGGAAAAACTATCTGGATGCAATCAACTTTAACTCCGATATTAAATGAAGAAGGAGAAATAAAGAATCTTGTAGTAATAGATTCAGATATAACAAAAATGAAAAAGGCTGAAGAAAAAATCAAACTTCAGAGTGAGGAACTGGAAAATAACCTGTTTGAATTAGAAAATAAAAATCAATTAATTACAAATAGTATTGAGTATGCCAGAAAAATTCAGGAAGCATTTTTACCTTCTATTTCTGAATTTAAGGAAATCTTCCCTAATTCATTTGTATTTTTTAAACCACGAGATGTTGTAAGCGGAGATTTTTTCTGGGCACATTCAGAAGGCGACATGCAATTTGTAGCTGTTGTAGATTGCACAGGACATGGAGTCCCCGGAGCATTTATGTCAATTATTGGAAACACTTTGTTAAATGAAATAGTAAGAGAAAAGAAAATTTATCAGCCTTCGCATATTCTGAATATGCTTAATCAGGGAATTATTTCTGCGTTGCATCAGGATAAAGGCTCAAATTACAGCCAGGATGATGGTATGGACATCGCATTCTGTTCGTATAGCAAGTCTTCGAAAAAAATTGTTTTGGCAACTACAAGCCATATGGCAATAGTTTGTGATGATACTGAAGTTCAAAAAATAAATTGCGACTTATTTTCAATAGGAGGTTCATTTTCTACAAGAGAAAATGTAGTTTTTAACGAAACAGAAATATCTGTTAATAATTCAACACAACTCTTTTTGTATTCCGACGGTTTCCAGGATCAATTTGGAGGTCCGAATAACACGAAGCTGATGACTGAACCTTTTGAGGAGTTTCTTATCTCAATAAACAAGCAAAATATTGACGAACAAATAACAGCAGTTGAAAATAAATTTGCTGCATGGAAAGGAAATAATAAACAAATTGACGATGTACTTGTTATTGGATTAAAATTTTCGGATATTTAATGCTTTAATTCAGACAATGATAAAATTTAGATTATTATTTATTTTTTTCATTCTGCTAAACACATCTCTGCAAAAAGCATTTGCTGAAGAAAGTATCGATTCTTTAATAATTAGCTTACCCGAAAACGCCTCGGATTCTGTTAAGGCTGAGTATTATATAAAAGCAGGTACAAGTTCAAAAGGCAATACACCAAAAGTAGCTTATGAGTTAGCTTTAAAGGCACTTAAATTAGCCGAAAAAACAAATATTCCCACTCTTTATATTGATGCCCAAAATCTTATAGGATCAATAAAAAACGATTTAGGAGAGTTTACATACGCATTGGAAAGCCATGTTAAAGCTCTTGAAAAATCAGAATTAATAAAAGATAATTACCGCCTTTCAGCATCACTAAATTATATTGGTAATGTTTACATTTCTCAAAATTTGCCAGCCCAGGCTATAAACTATTTCGAACAATCTTTAAAAATAGCCGAAAACAGCAACACAAAAAATCAGATTCTAAATAACCTTTACAGACTGGGATTGATATATGAGTCGCTTGACAGTTTACAGATTTCATATAAATATTACAAGCGCAGCCTGTTACTTGAGGAAGAAACTAAAAACAAAGAAGGAATATTTTATAGCCTACTTGGAATTGGTTCGGTAAGTACAAAACGACAAAATTATTATCAGGCATTTATAATCTACAACAGAGCATTAAAAATCGCAGAAGAACTAAATGTACTTGCATATGTTTCTCTTTGTTATTCGCATTTAGGTGATTTGTTACGAGAGCAGAAAGAATATGTAAGAGCACGAAATTACTATTTAAAAGCATTAAGTATTGCCGATTCACTTGAGTTTAAAAAAGACAGACGTGATTGCTATAAAAACCTTGCAGTTACAAATGAAAATCTGCAGTTTTATAACGATGCTTACTATTATCTTGGAAGATATATTGAAATTAACGACACTCTTTTTAATCAGGAAACAAATGAACAGAATTTACGAATGCAGATAAGATTCGATTTGCGAACCAAAGAAAAAGAGATTGAACTTTTAAAACAAAAAGACGAAAAGAGAAAGATTACTATTACACTTCTGATTATTGGTTTTATTCCTATAATGATTGTTGTTTTCTTATTTTTTTACTTATACAAAGTAAAACAACGAAGTAACAAATTACTAAAAGAACAGAATTCCGAGATAGAACAACAAAAAGAAGAAATTAGTACCAATTTGGAACAACTTGCAATAATAAACAACGAAATGTTTGCTAAAAACCAGCAAATTACAGACAGTATTATTTATGCAAGTACAATTCAGGAAACAATACTGCCACATGCAAATGTATTTAAAAATTATTTTAAAGAATCTTTTATTTTCTTTAAACCAAGGGATATTGTTAGCGGCGATTTTTACTGGATAAATTACAGAAAAGCTAAAGTATATATTGCATTAGCCGATTGTACCGGACATGGCGTGGCAGGGGCGTTTATGAGCATGATTGGCTATACATTATTAAACGGTATAATAGAAGAAATTTCGGATCCCTCTCCTGCTTCTATACTCGAAAAGCTTAACGAGAAAATACTTGCATCTTTACATCAACGAGATGTCCACCATGATGATGGTATGGATATAGCAATATGTTCGTACGACATGAAGAGCCACTCTATTGAATTTGCAGGTGCAAATCAAAATATTGCGGTTGCAAAAAACAATGTTATTACTATTTATCAAGGCGATATTTATTCAATAGGTGGAACATTTGGAAACAAAGAAAATCACAGTTTTACAAATAACAATATTCACATAGATAGCGACTCAACAGTTTACTTATACTCTGACGGATATCAGGATCAGTTTGGAGAATTAGCAAACCAAAAATTTATGTCGACACAATTTATTGCAATGCTCGAAAATATTTGTAAACTTCCGCTTAAAGAACAACTTGAAATTGTTGATTCTAAATTTGAGGCATGGAAAGGAAAACAAAAACAAACAGATGATGTACTCGTAATTGGATTGAGGTTTTAAGGTTCCATTAAATATTTGGCTATGAAAAAGATCTTTCTACTTTTAATTGGACTTGCATTTTTTACATTTAAAAACAATGCACAAACGATTTCAGATATCGACGGAAACGTTTACAATACAGTTGTTATAAATAATAGAATTTGGATGCAAGAAAATCTTAAGGTTACTAAATATCGTGATGGTACAATCATTCCAAATGTAACTATAAATAGCTCATGGGCAAATCTTTCTACAGGTGCTTATTGCGATTATAACAATGTTCCTACAAATTCTATTTCTTATGGCAGGCTTTATAACTGGTATACTGTTAACGATATTCATGGTATTTGTCCAGATGGCTGGTATGTGCCTACTGATGAGGATTGGGGATCCTTACTAAGTTTCCTTGGAGGTGATTCTTTTAGTGGTGGATTATTGAAGGAAACCGGAACAGTTCATTGGACAAGTCCAAATACTGGTGCAACAAATGCATCGGGGTTTACTGCATTACCGGCTGGTACGCGTTATATTGATGGTGTTTTTGGACTAATAGGAAGTCAGGGTCGCTTTTGGAGTAGTACAGAATACAATATTACACAAGCATGGTGGCTGATATTAACAAATTCAAGTGCTGCATCTAATAAAAGTTATAATGTAAAAACATATGGGGTTTCTATCCGATGTATTAAAGATACAGCTACTAACGTAAATGAAATTATTAATAAAAACCGCATAAACATCCATCCAAATCCATTTAATGATAATTTGCAAATTGACTTTGCTGAAAGTATTTATAATATCCAGATTTTTAACATAACCGGAGAATGCATTTTGCAAAAAGAACTGAATAACAATACAAATATCATTGAAACTGGAGCTATAAAAGCAGGATATTATTTGTTAAGAATAACCACAACTAATGGAATTGTAAATTTTCCAATAGTAAAATATTAAGCATACAGCAATAACACTATGCCTAACACTGAGTACAGGTAACATTAACAATGAAAGATTTAGTGGTCTTCACTAATAAACTTAAAATAATGTAACTTCTTCTTATTTACATTTATTTAAATAGCGAAATAACAACTTAATTGTTTGTCATTTTTTGATAATTCTTTATCTACCGCTGCGAACGTTCAGAATGACAAATCATATCGAACTCATGATAACATAAATAAAACACTTTTATTAAAGCGAAATAAAATGAATTCCTAATACTCAATAAAACTAAAATTCAAATCAATTAACTTAGAAAATCTGGTTCCGGAAGAAAGCATATCTGAATCTTCTTTTTTATAATGCCAGTTTATTGCTACATTTTGTTTTTTTGCAATTTTTTCAAGAACAAGTAATATTTTTGCAATTTGTTTTGCAGATGCTGTATTAAAATATTCAAGTGTAAAATCAAATACTGTAATATCTAAAGGCGACTCAGAATAATCATTTAACCATTTTAAAACAGGCTCATAAAAACCTATAGCATTTTCGGGAAGTGAACGTGAAGAGATTTGGAATACTTTATTTGTCGCATCAAGAACGACCTTTGGAGTATCTTCCTTTGGTTCAATAATTAATGCTTCTAACATATTATTCCGTAGTTATTACGGTTTGTAATGAAAAGAAACAACATTCATCCGATACTTCTGAAAAACTAAAGGATAATGGGTTTCCACTCTTAATTCTTAAATCAATAATTCCTAAACCTGCCTTTTTAGAAGTATCTATTTCAAAATCAAAAAGACATTTATTAAAATAATGATCGAGTTCGTCCTGTGTTAAGGAATTTACCTTCTCAAGTTTTTCTTTAAGTTCGTCTGATTTGCCTTTGTCTACAAAATTTCCTGTAGTAATTGTGTAGAAACCTTTATGTTCGCCCAGAATAAAAATACCCGGAACCCCAACAATTTTTGATTCAGGTGCAAAACCATGTTTAACAATATTCTGAAGCATTTCCACAACAATATAGAATACTTTCTTTTTATGGCTTATAGTACCTGTCATCTGCCCTTCTAAAGAACCTAACAAAACCATTAAACTTTCCTGATTAAACGGTCCGTTAGAAACTAAAAGTATATTCTCGGTATTAAGTGTATTATGAATATTGATAATATTATTAAGGCTCTCTTCTTTATTTTCAAATCCACCTTCAAGATCCTCTAATGAAGGAATTGTATGCAAATAGAAAAAAGAAGAATCCTCTTTAACAGGTCTGAATTGATAAAGTAACTTATTGCCCGACTTTCTTGCCATATCAATTAAACCTAATCCTGCTCCACCTTTAGATGATAAAGAGCCGTCTTCCAAAACCATTTTATAATAGTTTTTTAATTCGTCTTTTTCTAGACTATTAATGGTTTCTATAAGGTTTTTGATATAATCAATATTATCATTCATTACCATATTACCTGTGGTAATAAAATATTTATCTTCCTGTTTCTGAATTACAAATAATCCATTACTGTCAGGCAAATCGTTTTTTGCATCATCCTGATGTCTGGTAATGTTTTGCAAACATTCCACCAAAATGCTGTAAACGCGTTTTTTAATTTTTGAAGAATGCTCTTCCTTTTCGAGCTTGTTTTCAGTTAGAGCTAAAATATTATCAGTAATCTCCTGAGTAAATCTTCCTCTGTACACATAACCAAGATTATCCCTCTGCATGGCTTTAAATAAAGTCAAAACAAAATTCAGAAAATCTTTGTTACCGCTCTGCATATTTAATTTTTCAACCAATAAAAATACTACTTTAATACAATTTTGCAAAAAACTATTAAAAATTGTGCAAATGTAATAGAATTATTTAATTCGTTACAATTTAATATTTATATATTTAACCGTTTAGATTATTAGTAAAAAATAAATTTATTTTAAAATATTAAAATCCGCATTGCTATTCTCGATATAAAGGCATAATTTTGATTTATGAAAAAAATAACTATACTTTTTATTCTTCTTTCAGCTATTATTATTGCTGTAAGTTCTTGTTCAGTAAACAGATCAGCTTCCATGCCAGCACCTTCAAATAAAAAAATGGCAGAACCTGCACCTGCGCCATCTGTAAAAACCGAAGCCTCGCCAAATAAAAGTGAGCCTGTTCCGGGTGCCGAAATTTTAATTGAACAGGATAATAATCAGACTCCTCCTAAAAAATAATTTTTTTATTCGTGTCGTAAAGCGTTTATTGGATCTAAACGCGAAGCTTTTATTGCAGGAATTAATCCTGAGACTAATCCCACTATAAAGCACAGTACTACTCCAAAAAGTATCCATATCCATGGGACAACAAACGGACCATCAGTTAAAAGCGAAATTAAGTTTCCTGCAATAATTCCAAAAATAATTCCAAATACGCCACCAAGCTGCCCAATAAAAATTGCTTCGAAAAGAAACTGCTGTTTTATAACTGATGAATTTGCTCCAAGTGCTTTTCTTGTTCCTATTTCCTTTGTTCGTTCAGTTACTGAAACCAACATAATATTCATTAAACCAATTGAAGCTCCAAGCAATGTTATTATTCCTATTAAAGTAGCCGCAATTGTAACGTAGCTAATGTTTTCCATTAACATATTGGCAAGGCTGTCGCTTTTTGAGATCTCAAAATTATTTGGTTCGTTAAGCTTAAGTCTTCGCACCATTCTGAAAATACCTTCGGCCTCACTTATAGAAATATCAAGAAGTGAAGATTTAAGAGGAATAATATTAATTGTAAAATTTTGCCCCTCGGAAGAAAAATTTTGCCGCGAATTCATTAGAGGAATAAAACAAATTTTATCGCCTGCCCCTCCCATACTTGAACCTTTTGATTTTATTGTACCTACAACTTTATACCTGCTTCCACCAAGCATCATAAACTGACCAACTGGATCAACCTTTTTTCCAAAAAGATTATTAACTATTTCCTGTCCAATAACAATTGAAAAAGTTCCCTGTTGAACTTCAGTTGGCGAAAAATTTCTTCCTTTTTCAATCTCATAACCCGATACAGAAAAATAATTTTCATCTATTCCAAAAACCGCAATATTAGGATTTGTTTTTTTTGAAAGATATTTTGCGGTCGCAACGCTAGAGGCTCTTGTAGAAATAGAAACCGTTGCAGGAAAACTGAACCTTTTCTTAAAACTTATAGCCTCCCTATAATCAATATCTTTGTATTCAACCCTGTCTTCTCCTGGTTGGTGACCCATCATTTTCCAACTGGTTATGCGAAAAGTATTAGCACCAAGACTTGTAAAATTTGAATTAAGTGAACTTTTAATTGATTCTATGGCTGTTAAAATTCCAACTAAAGCCATAATTCCAAAGGCTATAATTAAAATAGTAAGAACAGTTCGTAATCTATTTGACTTAATACTGTCAATAGCAATTCGAAAGTTTTCGCGAAATAAAATATTTGCCTTTAATTTTGCCATTTAGCATTACAAAGGTAAATAATGATTCAAGTATTTGTACAATATTTTATAAAGCTACAGCTAATGCCTGATCTATATCCCAGATAATATCGTTATAATTCTCAACACCAATTGATAAACGAACAAGTTTTTCTGTTATTGAAAGTTCTTTTTTGCTTTGTTCATCTACATCGGCATGAGTCATTGTTGCTGGATGCTCTGCTAAACTCTCGGTACTACCAAGGCTTACAGCAAGTTTCATAAGTTTAAGTGAATTCAGAAATTTGAAAGCTTCTTTTTCGCCACCTTTAATATCAAATGAAATCATTGCCCCATTTGATAAGCACTGACGTTTAAGAATTTCATATTGTAACCCATCTGATTCTTTTATATTTCCTAAATAATACACCTTTTCAACTTTTGGATGATTATTTAAAAACTCTGCAACCTTTACTGCGTTTGCTGCCTGAATATCCATTCTTGCTTTAAGAGTTTCAAGACTTCTAAGTAATAACCAGCCAGTCCATGGACCTGCCATATTTCCTAAAAATGTACGTAATCCTTTTACTCTTTTTATTAATCCAAACGAACCTAAACAAGCGCCGGCAATAACATCACTATGACCACCAATATATTTAGTACAAGAATAAAGAACTAAATCGGCTCCATGTTTTAATGGGTGTTGCCATAGTGGTCCCATATAAGTATTGTCAACTGCCAACAAAACTTCGTTTTCTTCAGTCGAAAAATGTTTTGCAATTTCTTTACTTCCCTGAATATCTATTAAATCATTTGTAGGATTAGCAGGTGTTTCAATAAAAATAAGTTTTAGCTTATCTGCTTTTCCTGTTGATTCTACTAATTTTATTAAATCTTCTTTTGTTTGTCCTACCATAAAACCTACAGTATGAATACCGTATGCGGGAAGAATTTTTTTAATAAAATGATCGGTACCGCCATAAAGTGGCGAACTATATAATAACAAATCACCTGGTTTTAAAAATTCCAATAAAACGGTTGTTATTGCAGACATCCCACTTTCAAAAACTGCACATTCATCAGCCTCATCCCAAAGCGTTAAACGGTTCTCCAGAATTTCTAAATCGGGATTATTTAATCTGCTGTATATTAATCCCATTTCCTCACCAGGATTTGCTTCACGTATTCCATAAGCAACTTCAAAAAATGCTTTTCCTTCTTCAGCATTTTTAAATACAAATGTTGAAGTCTGAAAAATCGGACTTTTTATTGCACCCTCTGACAAACAAGGTTTGTAACCATAAGACATCATTAAACTCTCGGGACGTAATTTCTTTTCCATAAAATATTTAGTTAACTACAAGCTTTAATGCTTTGTATAATGCGATAAAGGTAAAGTTTAATTTGAAAAAAAAAACTGTTGAAAAATCATATACTAACTCGATTTTTTACTCAGATCAGGTTTTGTATTTGTATATTTTCTTTTATCAATTAAGTGCATAACTCCAAGATAAGGATGATGCAACATCATTCTCGGACCAGAGTACCTCATAATTTCTTTTATCCTGTTTCTCATTTCTTTTGCATAGCAATGAATAGTACACATATTGCAAACAGGTTTTTGTTGTCCGAATACACACCTGTCAATTTTTTGCAATGCATAAGTTAACAACGGTCTACACTCTTCGCATAAACCATTGTGCAAACCATGATGATGTTTGCAATACATTTTAATCATCACCTCAATGGTTTCCCTCTCGCGTTTTAACCTGCCAATATCGCTTGCCATTATGTTGTAAAATTATAAAGAAAATATTCTATTTCGCTTTTCAATTCAAAACCTTTTATCAACTTTGTGAAAAGTGTAAACCTTAATGAATTATTTTTATGAAAAAACATTCCGGCATTTATTTTTTTGCATTAATCTGCCTGTTTGCAACAAGTTGCAATAATCAGGTACAACAAAACAACACCGAAGTTATGAATAAAGAATACGACTCACTTGTAAAAGTATTTGAGGGAAAAATTATTCCCTTGTATAAAGAAATGACCATTGCATACTGGGATGCATCCATTTCTGGAAAAGATGAAGATTACAAAAGATCTATGGATGCCGAAATTGCTGCTAATCAAATAATGGCAGACAGTTCAATGTTTGCATCATTCAAAAAAATTAAAGAATCAGGTTTAATTACAGATTCTATTAAAAAACGTGAACTAGAAATGATTTATAACGGAATGCTTACAAAACAAATTGACAGCTCATTAATGAAACAAATGGTTGAGCTTTCAAATCAGATTGAGAAGAAATTCTCGACTTTCCGTGCAGAAATTAATGGTAAAAAAGTTACCGATAACGAAATTGAAGATATTCTTTCAGTAAGCACTGACAATAAGAAACTTGAAACCGCCTGGGTTTCTGTAAAAAAACTAGGACCTGTAGTTGCCGGTGATATTATTCAATTGGTAAAACTTCGTAACGAAGTAGCAAAATCTTTAGGGTTTAACAATTATCACGAAATGAAATTAACTCTCGATGATCAGAATCCTAAGGAAGTTGAGCAACTTTTTCTTGAACTTGATAATCTTACAAGCAAATCATTTGCAACTCTTAAAGATGAAATTGATACTTATTTAGCAAACAGACTAAAAATTAAAAAAGAGGAATTAAGACCCTGGCATTATCAAAATCGCTTTTTTCAGGAAGCTCCCAAAATTTACAATGTTGATTTAGATAGCTATTATAAAGACAAAGATATTGTTGCTATAACAAAAGACTATTTTGGTGGAATAAATATGGATATTAGCAGTATTATTGAAAAATCTGATCTTTTTGAAAAAGAAGGAAAAATGCAACATGCATATTGTACAGATATTGATAACGAAGGTGATGTTCGTGTACTTTGTAATGTAAAATCAAATCAAAAGTGGATGGGCACAATGCTTCATGAATATGGACATGCCTCATATGATAAATATATTGACCCAAGCTTACCATTCTTTTTACGCGAACCAGCACATACTTTTACAACAGAAGCAATTGCAATGATTATGGGACGTCTAGCCTCTAACGCAACATGGATGCAATCTATGCTAAAAATTAACGATGATGAAAAACAAAAAATTGCCGACGAGAGTTTTAAAATGCTTCGTTTAGAACAGCTTGTTTTTAGTCGCTGGGCTCAGGTTATGTATAATTTTGAAAAGAAAATGTACGAAAACCCAGACCAGGATTTAAATAAATTATGGTGGGATTTAGTTGAAAAATATCAAATGATGAAACGTCCTGAAGGCAGAAATGAACCGGATTGGGCAACAAAAACACATATTGCAACTTCACCTTGTTATTATCACAATTATTTATTAGGCGAATTGTTAGCTTCACAATTAAACAATTATGTTGTTACTAACATTATAAAAGGAAATGATTTCAAAAACCCATCTTATGTAAACAATAAAGAAATTGGCAATTATTTTATAGAGAAGGTTTTTAAACCGGGTCGTAAATACTACTGGAATGACATGATTGAAAAAGCAACCGGCGAAAAACTAACTGCAAAATATTATGCAAAACAATTTGTAGATTAATATTATTTTAAACTCTTTTTTAAAAAACCCAAACAAATTTGTTTGGGTTTTTTAATGAATACTATTATCATTCAGAACGCCCGCCACTGTTGTCCGGTTAATATGTGTACTTCTGGACTAGTATTTATGGAACCCCTACAAGGTTCTTTCAAATTGTTGGATACTCTTGTTTTACAATATTTAATGCCACTTCGAAAAGCTCAACACATGCCTACAGGCATATCATCGTAGATGATACATTATTGTAAAAACAATCAATTATAATAAGACATTAAAACTTTGTAGATGTTTCATTATTTTAACTGACAATAGTGAATGTCCGCTGCGGCGGACATAGTGAAATGAATCACTCTTTTCACCGAGATAACCTTAAAACGAATTCATACCAATTCACCTCCGTCTGATTTATCGATTCTCCAGAAATGGCAAAATGTTAAATTTTCATTAGACCATCCCTGTTCAAAACTGCAAAAAACAGATATATTGCTATATTTCTATTAGTTACACAAAAACTTATTAACAAAGCCTTTAATTTTGTTGATAAACAAAGAGAGAAAAGACAAGCACAGTTGGCAATTTCCGATTATTTTTGTAGCCTTAAAATTTCATATAAATATCTAAAATATAAATGGGAAAAATTATTTCACTGGCTAACCAAAAAGGCGGCGTGGGAAAAACCACAACAGCTATCAATCTCGCAGCAAGTCTGGCAGTTTTAGAATGTAAGGTTCTTATAGTTGATGCCGATCCTCAGGCAAATGCCACATCTGGTACCGGATTCGATGTAAAGAACATTAAAACAAGCATCTACGAATGTATTATAGACGACATTCATCCTAAAAATATTATTTTAGAAACCGAAATAAAAGGACTACATCTTTTACCATCACATATTGATTTGGTTGGAGCAGAAATTGAAATGCTTAACCTTCCTAATCGTGAGAAAATGATGAAAATGGTACTTGAAAAAGTAAAAAATGATTACGACTTTATTTTTATAGATTGCTCTCCATCTTTAGGTTTAATTACGGTAAATGCTTTAACAGCTGCCGATTCAGTAATAATACCTGTACAATGCGAATATTATGCATTGGAAGGGCTTGGAAAACTGTTAAATACAATTAATATTATAAGAAGTCGTTTAAATCCCGAATTAGAAATCGAAGGATTTTTGCCAACAATGTATGACTCAAGATTAAACTTATCAAATCAGGTTTACGACGAAGTAAAAAAACACTTCCAAACTATGGTATTTGATTCTATAATACCAAGAAACGTAAAACTAGGAGAATCTCCAAGTTATGGTAAACCTGTCTTGTTGTATGATGCAAACTCATCAGGAGCAGTAAGCTATTTAAACCTTGCTCGCGAACTCCTTCAAAAAAACGAACTAACAAAAATTAAGAACTCAGAAAAAATTCTAGAATAAACATGAACGTTAAAAAAAGTGTATTGGGGCGTGGACTAGAAGCCTTAATTCAGGATGCAAACACACAAAGAAAAGATTTTGATGGTATTAATAAAATCCAGATATCAAAAATTGAAGCAAATCCTTTTCAGCCAAGAACTCATTTTGATGAGGAATTATTAATAGAACTTGCCGAATCAATTAAAGAATTAGGAATTATTCAACCCGTTACAGTCAGAAAAATTGCTGATAATAAATACCAGCTTATTTCCGGCGAACGCAGATTAAGAGCTTCAAAGATTGCAGGCTTAGAAGAAATTCCGGCATTTGTTCGTGAAGCAGATGATAACGGAATGCTTGAAATGGCATTGGTTGAAAACATTCAGCGTGAAGACCTTGATGCAATTGAAGTCGCTGTTAGCTATAACCGTTTAATTGACGAATGTAAGCTGACTCAGGAAAAATTAAGTGAACGCGTAGGAAAACAACGTTCAACAATAACAAATTATTTAAGATTACTTAAACTTCCTCCCGAAATTCAGTTGGGTTTACGCCAGCGCAAAATTAGTATGGGACATGCCCGTGCTCTTATTAACGTTGAAGATAACGAAACCCAGATAATGATTTTTCATCAGATATTAAGATACGACTTTTCTGTTCGCAAGGTAGAAGATGTTGTTCGTGAATTATCAGCAGTTAACGAAAAAAATGTAACACCACGCACTAAATTAACAGCCGAACTTAAACAACTTCGCGAAAAAGTCAGCAAACAACTTAAATGTAAAGTTGACATGAGAAAAACTGCTGATGGTAACGGAAAAATTATATTATCATTCCAGAACGAAAAAGAATTTCAGAAATTAATAAATCACCTTACAAAAGAATGAAGTTAACAAATAACTCTTTTTCTTTTTTTTCATTCAATAACATTCCTGCTAAAGGAATGTTTTTTGTTTTAATTATCATTTTGATTTTAACGCCACAACTGTCTAAATCTCAAACCTTAACTAATAATTCCGACTCATCGGTAAAAAAACACAGTCCACGATTAGCTACATTGTTATCAACTGCAGTTCCTGGTTTGGGACAGGCCTATAACAAAAAATACTGGAAAATTCCGATAATTTATGCCGGTCTTGGTTATCTTGGGTATATGGCAAACAGAGACAATAAATTATATAAAGAGTTTAAAACTTCATATCTCACATTATACAACTCGGGTAACAGAGATAGCACTCTTTATCTATATGATGTTGAATATACTCTTAATGGATTAGAATCAGGAAAAAACTATTACAGACGTTATCGCGATTTATTTGTAATTTTTACTGCAGGTTTATACCTAATGAATATAGTTGACGCAAACGTTGATGCACATTTATTTGATTTTGACATAAGTGATGATATAAGTCTGAGGGTTGTTCCATCGGCTATTGATGGTGGTTTTGCCGGTCCGGTAACAGGGTTTAGAATAAGTTTAAGATTTTGATTTGAAATTTAATTAACAATATATAAAAGATGAAGTATCTTGTAAATTTTATCTCCTTTGTATTTTTATTTTCGTTTTCGTCTTTTGCACAGAATGGTAATGATGACTCAACATTTGTTAGCCCTGAATTAGACTTTCAGGATTTCTCAAGAAACCTTGACAGCATGCTTTCTTTATGGTATGTTCAGGGATCAATTAACCCAACTGGTAACGGCAATAACTTTAATGTAACAAATGACACAGTTACTGTTCCATATTATTCAGATGAAATGTATATGGAACGTCTTGCCCGAATGAACACTTATTTTGAAATGACCTACAATGAAACTGTTAGAAAATATATCGAATTCTACTCTCTTAAAAGAAGGAGACAGGTTGAAGTAATGTTAGGTCTCTCTGAATATTATTTTCCAATCTTTGAACAGGCATTAGACAAATACGGATTACCATTGGAATTAAAATTTCTTCCAATTATCGAATCGGCATTAAATCCAAGAGCAATAAGTCGTGCAGGCGCATCAGGATTATGGCAGTTTATGTATACAACCGGAAAAATTTATAAATTAAATGTCAGTTCATTTGTTGATGAACGACAAGACCCTGCTAAGGCTTCTGATGCAGCAGCAAGATATCTTAAAGATTTGTATGACATTTACCACGATTGGCAACTTGTTATAGCAGCGTACAATTGCGGTCCTGGTAATGTAAACAAAGCTATTAAAAGAACCGGAAAAACAACTTACTGGGGAATTTATGACAGACTTCCACGCGAAACAAGAGGATATGTTCCTGCTTTTATTGGTGCTGCATTTACAATGAGTAATTATAGAGAACTAAAACTTGTTCCAAGAAAAATTGAAATGCCAACAGCTACAGATACTATACACATAAACCAGGAGCTTCATTTATTACAGGTTTCAGAAGTATTACAAATACCTATCGAAAAAATCCGTCAGTTAAATCCTCAGTATAAAAAAGATATTATCCCTGCTAATTTTGAAACATTTCCTTTAATGTTACCTTCTGATTACATAACACAATTTATAACTTTAAAAGATTCTATTTTTACCTATAAAGATTCTGTTTTCTTTAGCTCAGTTAGACCAAATCAGTATGGTTTTCAGGGCAATAATAACAAATCAACAAATTCTAATGGCGATGTAAGATTAACCTATACAGTAAAATCAGGTGACAGCTTTGGAGTTATTGCAAATAAATTTCATGTAACTACTGCCGACATTAAATCATGGAATAACATTAAAAAAAACAGATTAATTGCCGGTCAGAAATTAAGCATTTATGTTCCCGAAGGTAGTGCCGACAAATATAAAAAATATCAGAACGAGAAAGCAAAAACCGAAAATAAAACTCAAACTGTAACAAATAACACCGATAATGTGGTTAAGGGCGATTACGTATATTATACAGTAAAATCGGGAGACAATTTTTATACTATTTCAAAAAAATACACTGGAGTTACAGCCGAAGAGATAATGAAAATAAATGGTATCACAAATGCCAGAAGCCTTAAAATAGGGCAAAAATTAAAAATTAAGAAGAAAGAATAAATAAATTTTGCAATTGAGGAGCATGAAACCATTAAAATCACTTCTGTTTCTAGTTGTTGTTTTCGGAATATTAACACTTATTGCATGGGCAACACCTAAGGGAGGTATAACAATATTCAATGACTGGAAAATAAAATTTCCAACACTGTCAAGTATTTTTGCCGATAGTACAGTAAAATATGCTGATATTTCAGATATAATCAAAATAAATGAATTAAATACAGATAGCCTAATATTAAATGACTCGTTGTTATCAGTCGATTCACTTAATGTAGATAGTCTTGTAAACGTTGTTCAGCATCTTGAATTTCCTGATAGTGCAAGAACTGCTCTTTTGCCTTTCTTTAAGAATGTTCAACGAAATGACGGACTAATAAGAGTACTGCATTATGGTGACAGTCAGATTGAAGGTGACAGGATTACAGGATTTATCCGAAATCGTTTTCAAGGCAGATTTGGTGGTAGTGGTGCCGGAATGGTTCCATTAGTTGAAGTAAATAATTTAAGTGGTGCAATATCAATTGAAAGTGTTGGCGAATGGAAACGCTACACATTGTTTGGGAAAGTTGATAAAACTATTAAACATAAAAAATATGGTGTAATGTTAAGCTTTAGCAGATTTGCACCTGTATATAACGATTCGATACCAAATGACACATTAATATACGAATCTTCGATTAAAATTAAAAAATCTTCTGCCGCTTATGGCAACTGCTATAATTTTAGTGAAATAAAACTATTATACGGAAATAATAAAAAACCTGTAATGGCAGAGCTTTATGATGGTGATAAGCTTTTAGGATTTGAGACCTTATTAGCTGGTCAGGATTTTAATATTGCTACATGGAAACTAACTTATGTGCCAAAAGAATTAACATTAAAATTTTCGGGTAAAGACAGTCCGGATATTTATGGAATTGCTTTCGACAGTAATAAAGGTTTGGCATTTGATAATATCCCTTTGCGCGGAAGCTCGGGAACCGATTTTGCACGTGGCGACTTAACTCTTTTAAAGAAAATGTACGAACAGCTTAATGTTAAACTTTTAATTTTCGAATTTGGTGTAAACGTTGTTCCAAATGTTCAGGAAGATTACACTTTTTATGAAAACTGGATTTATGGTCAGCTTTCTACTTTAAAAAGAATTCATCCTGATATGGGTATTATTGTTATAGGACTTTCAGACATGTCACAAAAAACTGAAAACGGTTACGAATCATATCCCAATATAGAAAAAATAAGAAATGCTCAGAAAAAAGCTGCATTCCGTGCAAATTGTGCATTCTGGGATTTTTATGAAGCAATGGGTGGAAAAAACTCAATGCCAAGCTGGGTTAATGCCAATCCTCCTATGGCAGCAAAAGATTACACACACCTTAGTCCACGCGGCTCGAAAATTATTGCCGAAATGCTTTACAATGCACTTGTTTCTGAATACAATCATTTTAAAACCAGCCACACTGAAACAACAAATAACAAAACTCAAATTACAAAAGCTAAATAACACTTCAATATCAAAACACAAATATTAAATATTATTACATTGTTTTTGAGGAAGCAGGCTATTAAATATTATCAGCATCCAGGCTTTATCAAATTTATACTTTCAACTTTTTTCTTTAGGTTTTTAACCTTCAACTTTATACTTTTATCTTTCAACTTTACTTGCTTTTCTCAGGCATCAATCTTCAATTTGCCAGAATACCCATTTATAAGATATGATTTAAACCACATAATCTTTTCGCCTGACAGCTGCAATTATGATAGCCTTTATATAAAAATGAATACACTTGTTGCTAAAGGTGAAGGACAAATTAACATAGTGCACATTGGCGATTCGCATATACAAGCTGATTATTTTTCGGGGAGAATGAGAGAACGGTTACAAACTTTTTTTCTTGGTGGCAAAGGATCACGCGGTTTTATTTTCCCTTTCAGATTAATTCATTCTAATAATGCATTTAATTTTGCTGTTACCTCTTCGGGATTATGGACAGGTTGCCGTAACATCGAAAAAAACAAATCCTGCACTTTAGGTCTAGCCGGAGCATCTGCAACAACAAAAGATAGTATTTCATCTTTCTCAATACGTTTAAGAAGTAAAGATTATCCTTATTATGATTTTAACAGAGTTAAAGTTTTTCATAATATGGATTCAACAAGTTTTGATATTGAAACAAGTAATTATCTTCTTAAACAGGAATTTGTAGAAAACGACTCGCTTGGTTACACTCTTTTTGTAATGAACGGATACTCAGACTCTCTTACTTTCTATATTTCAAAAACCGATACAATACAAAAATCATTTACACTTTATGGAATAAATCTCGAAAATGAAGACCCCGGAATTATTTACCATTCAATTGGAGTAAATGGTGCCGACGTAGAATCATTTTTACGTTGTTCATTGTTAACTTATCAGCTTTCAAAACTTACACCCGATTGGATAATTATATCTTTAGGAACCAATGATTGTTATTCTGCAAAATGCAATATGCCTGCATTTGAAAAAAATCTTTTAGATCTTATTACAAAAATCAGAACAGCACAACCAAAAGTTCCAATTCTTTTCACAACACCAGCCGACAATTACCGTCGTCGCCGTTACCATAACCCCGATGTTGCAGTTGCGTCTGATGTTATTATAAAAGTTGCAAAAGAAAATAATTGTTCCGTGTGGAATTTATATCAGATAATGGGTGGATATGGAAGTATGGGAAGCTGGTTAAAATCAGGACTGGCAGCACGCGATAAATTACATTTTGATAAACCAGGTTATTATTTGCAGGGAGATTTATTATTTACTGCATTTATAAAAGCTTACGATAATTATATTGATAAAAAGAACCCTTTTTGATGGAATGGATTAAAGAAATATTTCTGTATCACGAAGATAAACCAATGATATTTTCCTCATTGTTTTTTTGGGGATTTTTTGCTGTTACACTTCTTGGTTATTCTATGTTTTATAAAAAACATTGGTTGCGAAATGCATACCTTTTTGTTTTAAGTTTATTTTTCTATTATAAATCGGGTGGATACTTTTTCTCTTTACTTATTTTCACAACTGTTGTTGACTACTCTGTAGGGCTTGCTCTGGGGGCAATAAAAAAACAAAATAAAAGAAAACTATTAATATTAGTAAGCGTTTTTGCCAATCTTTTAGTTCTTGCATATTTTAAATATTCTTACTTTTTTGTTGATATAACAAATAACCTGTTAGGAACAGATTTTAAAGTTGTAAATTTACTTGCAGATTGGACAAATACCCTGTCGGGTTCTCATTTTGACATAAGTTCTATTATTCTTCCCGTTGGAATATCATTTTACACCTTCCAGTCAATGAGCTATACTATTGATGTATATCGCAATAAAATAGCTCCCGTAAAAAACATTATCGATTTTGGATTTTTTGTAACATTCTTCCCACAATTAGTTGCCGGTCCAATTGTTAGAGCTACTGAATTTATTCCTCAGCTTTATCAGGATTACAAACTTACCAGAAACGAATTTGGGTATGCGCTTTTTCTCATCCTTAATGGCTTGATGAAAAAGATGATAATCAGCGATTACATTTCTATGAATTTTGTTGATCGTGTTTTTGATAATCCCATGACTTATACAGGATTCGAAAACCTCATGGGCGTTTATGGTTATGCACTGCAAATTTATTGCGATTTTAGTGGCTACACAGATATTGCAATTGGTGTTGGTTTATTGTTAGGATTTAAACTTCCTATAAATTTTAACTCACCATACAAAGCAGCAAATATTACTGATTTCTGGCGACGCTGGCATATTTCACTTTCAACATGGTTACGCGATTACCTTTATATTTCGCTTGGAGGAAACCGGTGTAGTAAATTCAGAAGATACCTAAACCTTTTAATTACTATGGTTCTTGGCGGCTTATGGCACGGTGCAAGTTTCCGTTTTATAATATGGGGAGCAATACATGGATTAGCTTTGGCTGGACATAAATTATGGATGGAATTATTTCCTAAAATTAAAACAGGCAATTTCTTTATAAAATTGTTAGGAGTATTTGTAACATTTAACCTTGTATGTTTTGCATGGATATTTTTCCGTGCACCTGATATGAAATCTGTAGGCGAAATGCTAAACCAGATTGGAACATCATTTGGTTTTGCTTTAATTCCCGAAATATTATCTTCATACTGGATAGTTTTTACAATTTTATTTGTAGGCTTTGTTATTCACTGGCTACCATCCTCCTTTAAAGAATTTTATCGCGGTGTGTTTATTAAAACTCCAATATGGTTAAAGGTATTAATTACAGTAATAGTTGTAATTATTATCTTTCAGGCAAAATCAAGCAACGTGCAGCCATTTATTTATTTTCAGTTTTAATTATTTAAATACTTGGTTGTTGTAAATAAATTCTTTATATTTGGTTATAATTATTTATAACCAATTTTACCTACTATAAATAACTAGAGTTAGGTATAGCGAAGTGTTAGGGCATATTTTAAAAAATGAAATACATACTCACCATATTAATAATAATTATCGAAATGAGTGCTTTTGGACAAAATCAAGAATACCGGACGGAATTTGATACCTTAAAGACTTTTAATGACAAAATTTTAATTCACTTCAAGACTTATAAGAACAAAGATCTTGTAGAAGAAAGTAACGCTTATTTGTATCCGGTAATACATAAAGTTCCACGTTTCAGATTGACTGGAAATCTTTTTAAAACATCAATTCCGATGGACAGTATAGTTAGACATGGTTCGTCTAAAGAATTTTTTACAGGTGGGGACTATAAAGTAACTGAATTTAACAATGGTCAAGAAATAGAAACAGTTTACTTTGACTGCAAAGGAATTAAAATGACAAAAGAAGAATTTAAAAATAAGCATAAAACAATTGGACCATGCGGAATACTTCAAGGACAGCACTTTATTCATGGACAAAATAAAAATAAAAACATGCCATAACACCATCTACCACAACACCTTGCAAACATTGTCGACTTGAACTCTAAATAAGAAACAAAAATGGCTAATTAAGTTTGACCCTGAAGATGCATCGCAAAATCCAAAACAAAAACGCCATATAACATTATACAGACAATTTAAATTATAGAATATGAAAATGAAATATTTTAAATTTGCAATATACAGTTTGCTGGTAATACTTATATCTTGTAGTAACCCAACAGAAAAAACAGAAAACATTGTTGGTATAAATAAATCGACCGAAAAGCAAGAGATTTCAAGTAAATTAAAAGATGGCGATATCATCTTTCAGTCGTCAAGTTCTGGACAAAGTCAGGCAATTCAAATTGCAACAAAATCAAAATATAGCCATGTTGGGATTATTTATATTCAAAACAATGAGATTAAAGTATTAGAGGCAGTACAGCCTGTTCAATTAACAAATCTTGAAAAATGGATTGATAGAGGCGATAATAATCATTATGTTGTAAAAAGGCTTAAAAATGCAGAAACAGTTTTGACTCCTGAAATTATTTCAAAAATGAAAGAATTAGGAAATAGTTTTCTTGGAAAAAACTATGATATTACATTTGAATGGAGCGATGAAAACATGTACTGCTCAGAATTAGTTTGGAAATTATATAAAAGAATTACAGATATTGAAATCGGCAAGTTAGATAAATTGAAAAATTTTGAATTAAGTCACCCGATAGTACAGAAAAAAATGAATGAGCGCTATGGGAACAAAATTCCTTACGAAGAAAATGTAATCTCACCAGCAGCAATATTTAATAGCGATAAATTATTCACAATAAAAGAAGAAAACTAATTATAATATTTAAATCTATAACTCAATATAATTTTTCTTCTTAGCCCTTAAGCCTCCCAGAGTCTCCTGAAAGGGACTCTGGGCAAGAACTACCACAAGTAAATTTTACAAGTAAATTTATTCTCAAAGTCCTTTCTAAATACTAATGCGTTCTTCTTCAATCTATTTAAAGAGACTATGAGGAAGGTATACATAAACAACGTGCAGCCATTTATATATTTTCAGTTTTAATTATTTAAATACTTGGTTGTTGTAAATAACTTTTTTATATTTGGGTATAATTATTTATAACCTATTATAACCGACTATAAATAACTAGAGTTAGGTGTAGCGAAGTGTTACCAAACATATTAAAAATTGCATTTTACATTAACACAATAATTATGAAAATATTATTAGTCTCATTAATGACAATCTTATTTTTTACAAATTTATTTTCCCAGGTAAACACATTTCAAAAAAGAATTAACTGGCAAACTAATCAAGATGGTGAATATTCAATGATTAAAAAAACAGAAAACGGTTATTTGATTACATGCAGCACTGTTGGTGCTATTGGATTTGAAGATGTTATGTTGCTTTATACAAAGTTAAATTGCAATTTGAATTGGACAAAAGTATATGGAGGGTATTTCTTTGATAGAATTAATGATATTCAACAAACCTCAGATAGTGGATTTGTTTTTATTGGCAGTACTTCAAGTTTTGGTCCAAGTGCTCCAAATTGGACAAGCGCTTATCTAATTAAGACAGATAATATTGGCAATATTAAGTTATCATATGCGTATGGCGGTTCAGAATCGGATGTTGCAAATTCAATTTTACAAACAAATGATAACGGATATATTTTTGCAGGAGGAACTCAGAGTTTTGGAGTAGGCGTTTCTGACATTTTTGTTGTAAAAACAGATTCATTAGGAAATGTTGTTTGGGCAAATTCATATGGTACAATAGCTAGTGAAGGTGCTTCTGTCATTTTGCCGGCATCTTATAATGGATATATTGTTATTGGCAAAGTATATAAAGATATTTATAATAATGATGGCGATATTTTTATGATGAAAATAGATTCTTTAGGTAGTATACTATGGTCATACGCATATGGTGGAACTTTAGAGGATCACCCGTATTCAGCAAAACAGACATCAGATGGTGGTTATATTATTTCTGGATTTACCTGTAGTTTTGGATTAGGTTATTCAGATATTTATTTGATTAAAACAAGTGCTGATGGAATATTTCAATGGAGTAAAACTTATGGTGGTAATGGAGCGGATAATGGTTGGGAAGTTCAACAAACATCTGACGGTGGTTATATAATATGTGGTACAACGAATAGTTTTGGTGCAGGCGGAATAGATAATTATATTATTAAGACTAATTCCATAGGAGATATATTATGGACAAAAACTTATGGAGGACCTATAGATGAATTTGAGGGAAATATTGTTCAGGCAAATGAAGGCGGATATTTAATATCCTCATTTTCTAGTAGTTTTTCAAGTGGTTTCTCAGATCTGTATCTTATAAAAACAGATTCTAATGGTAATAGCGGATGTAATGAATATAATACAAGTACTTTAATAAGTAGTCCAAATAATATTAAAGATACGATTATTTTTCTTCAAATTACAGCAGGAGTATTACGAGACACCGTTATCAATATTTTATCACAAAAGGGAGAAACTGTATTTACGATGTGTTCAGACATAGTATCAGTTAATGAAAACAGCAAAATAAACGACAATAATGATGTTGTTATATTTCCAAATCCTGTTGATAATATTTTGACTATCGAAAAAGAAAATATTAAAAAAATTGAAATTCAAAACTTTTTGGGAGTAAATTACAAATCCATTATATTATATAGTAATAAACACGAAATAGATATGAGTGGCATTAAAAATGGCATATACGTTATCAAAATATATACTGATAAAGAAATAATTATTAGAAAAGTAATAAAAAAATAAATACGTTTGGTAACACACTGTTAATATTTAGCAGGCTGTCCGCCGCGGCGGATGGGGAACTTGACAATTCGTATTTTCTTTGTCCCACAGAGTCTCCTGAAAGGGACTCTGGGCAAGAACTACCATAAGTAAATTTTACAAGTAAATTTATTCTCAGAGTCCTTTCTAAATACTCATGCGTTATTCTGCAGTCTGTTTAAAGAGACTCTGAGGAAGGTATACATAAACAACGTGCAGCCATTTATTTATTTTCAGTTTTAATGAGTTAATTACTTTGTTGTTGTAAATAAATTTTTTATATTTGGTTATAATTATTTATAACCAATTATAACCGACTATAAATAACTAGAATTAGTTGTAGCGAAGTGTTATGTGCGATTTTATAAAAAAAACTAGCCTTGTCGACAATCTTTAGACAATCTTAAAATAATTCAAAAAATAGTTGCACTTAAGGACAACATTTCGTAACTTTGTATTGTGAGCAAAAAACAGAAACATCGAACTATCATTTTTTACAAGGAATATTTTCAAGAGTTCTTTGTGACACAGCGAGACAAGGTGAAAGATAAAATAATCTGGACCTTTGAATTGATAGAAGAACTTCATAGAGTTCCTGAGACTTATCTCAAACACATTGAGAATACAGATGGACTCTTTGAAATTCGGGTGCAACAAGGTAACAATATTTTTCGGATTTTCTGTTTTTTTGATCATGGTCAACTGGTAGTTTTGGCAAATGGTTTTCAAAAGAAAACTCAAAAAACGCCTAAACAAGAAATTGAAAAAGCACTTAAAATAAAAAAGGAATATGAAAGCGAAAAAAAATAAAATAATGACTCTTGACCAGTTCAAGGACTTACATTATGGTAAACCTGGCACAAAAAAACGTGACGAACTTGAAGAAGGTTACGAAGATTTTAGACTTGGTGCATTAATTCATGAAGCCAGACTTGAAAAAGGATTGACTCAAGAACAACTTGCCGAAAAAATCGGAACAACTAAATCTTACATTTCTAAAATTGAAAATAACATTAAAGAAGTTCGCTTTTCTACTCTCAAAAGAATAATTGAACTCGGCTTAGGTGGACAATTGCAACTATCTATTAAATTCTAGTTTTTCGTGCGACAAATAAAAAACCGCATATAACACCACCTACTATAACATTATGCAGCTATGTGCAACTTTACAACTTTAACATTAAATAATATTATTAGCTGTTTGACCCCGAAGGGGCAAGCACAACTGCAAGTAAATGCACGTCGTTTCGTAGCTTCAACCGTTCAGCTTATTTATGAATAGATTATTTCTTATATTATTTCAATTAATTGCCATTAATTTTATTGTTACTAGCCAGAATCAAATTGCATCAACTTTAAGTTTCAGTGAATATTTTGAACAAAAAGCAAAAGGTAATCTTGTAATTCTTGATATTTACAGCAAACCATATAAAATTATAAAAATTGCAGATTCTTCGACTGTGAAGGGGCAATTATATCTCGATAGTGTTATATATACTGTAGATACAACAATTTTTGTTGGATTTGAATTAGATAAGAATGACAAAAATATTAATGGAGAACTTTTAATTAAATATTTTCATGAAAACATTAAATCACCAAAATTTCAATCAGAAAATGAAACTTCAGTATTTTCATTTCTTATAGACGAAAACGCAAAATTTTATCGATTAAAATTTTAAAAGATGTGTCAAACAAATGTAAAGATGACAATTCTTGGACAATATCCTATTCTGATAAAATAAAGTTCTATCCAACAATAATAAACGAAAAAAATTACAAAGTAGAATATATTTTAAAATTAACTCAAAGATGTTATTGCATCTGTGAAGAAATACAGAAGTATTAGAAAGAAAAAAGGGAGATTTTTTGTAATCTGATTAAAGAAACTTTTTAAAGACTATTCTAACTAAAAAATTAAGCCATGCACGAGCTTTACTACCACCCCTTTAAACATTTTCTACATTAAATTATTTTTTAGATTAACTTTGTACTGTATTTATAGCAGAAAAAAATGATTTTAGATATTCTTATTACTTTTTTACTTGTATTTCTTAATGGTTTTTTTGTTGCCGCTGAATTTGCAATTGTTAAAGTTCGTACTTCACAACTAGAAATAAAAGCCAAGAAGGGTAATCGTACTGCTGTACTTTCAAAACACATTGTTACACATCTCGATGGTTACCTTGCCGCTACTCAACTTGGAATAACAATTGCCAGTTTGGGATTAGGTTGGATAGGAGAACCTGTAGTATCAAAAATAATCATTAAAATAATGCATTTATTTGGTCTTGCTGCCAATCCCGAATTAGCACATGACATAGCATTACCAGTTGCGTTTGCCATTATTACTGTTTTACACATTGTTTTTGGAGAACTTGCTCCAAAGTCATTGGCTATTCAGCGTTCAGAAAAAACAACTCTAGCTATTGCATACCCATTACAAATATTCTTTTATTTGTTTAAACCGGTAATATGGATTTTAAACAATATCGCCAATTTAATTCTAAAAATCATTGGAATATCTGCTGTACATGGTTCTGACGTTCACAGTAGCGAAGAATTAAAATATTTAGTTAAACAGGGACAAGAAAATGGCAAGATTGATCAAGCCGAATACAAAATAATTAAGAATGCTTTCGATTTTTCTGAACAAACAGCCAAACAAATAATGGTTCCAAGGCTTAATGTATTTGCATTGGATATAAATGAATTTAACGAAACTTTACTTAATAAAATTATTAATGAAAGCTATTCAAGAATTCCTTGCTATGAAGACAATTTGGATAATGTTATAGGTGTTGTTTATTTAAAAGATATTTTAATAGCAACGCGAAAAAATGAGCCTATAAATATTAGAAGTATTATGCGCCAAATTCTTATTATCCCCGAATCAAAAAATATCGGAAAACTTCTCAATGAATTTCAAATGAAACATCAACAGATGGCATTGGTTGTAAATGAATATGGGGGCACTGAAGGCATTATTACAATGGAAGATATTTTAGAGGAATTAGTAGGAGAAATTCAAGATGAATATGATAACGAAATTCCATTTGTTGAGAAAATTGCAGAACATACTTTTTACGTATTAGCTTCAGCAACAATTGATGACATTAACGAATTATTGCCTCACCCTATAACAAAGGATGATCAATATGAAACATTGGCAGGGTATTTAATTTTAAAATTTGGTAAAATTCCAAATATTAAGGAAAAAATAACATTTGATAATTATGAGTTTTCTATCATAAAAAAGAATAAAAGCACTATTGTTTTAGTTCAATTATTTGATTTGTCAGTGGATTTATAATTACATTGATAGCACTTACATAATTGTTAGAATGTAAGTAAAATATTTATAAAACTAGCCATACTGCCAATCATTGTTTGCAACTAATTTATTCTTCTATTTATTAAATTAGTTTCTTCCTCTCAATATAGAATTAAAAACACCATCGAAATTTGCATCAGGTGCAGGTGCAGGCGACAAAACTATTTTTCCGTACGGATCAATTAAAAAATATGATGGTGTAGCCTTAACGTTATAAAGGCTTTTTATCTTTTTTGTGTTTTCCGGGGTTAAAAAATACCAGCTATATCCATTGGTTTTGCAATACTCTCTTGTTTTTGCAACAGATCCATTACAACATATTGTTACCAAATCGAGATTCTTTGAATATTTAGCCAGAATATTTTTCAGAAGGCTCATCTCGTTTGCATTTGAATAGCTTCTTAAATCAGTAAAATTAACATAAAGATACTTTCCTCTTAATTCGGAAAGGTTAATTCTTACGCTATCCTGAGTTAATAATGCAAAAGAAGGAGCATCGGAGCCGGAAATTAAATAAAAGACTTTCTGCTTAATGTTAACTGCAATTTTCTTTAGGTCTGCAGTCTTAGCAGTAATTGCCATAGAATCTAAAGTCATTAATAGTTGCTTTCTTGGAAATGCCTTGTATTCTGTAGTCATATTGTCATAAAAAGCATCATGCAATCCCTTCAGAATAATCAAGTCCATTAATGTATCATTTGTTATAGCCGGATTTTTTCTTAATGTTTGTTTAATATCAAATGGACTCTTAGCTTTTGCAATATCTTCAAATAAATTAGCTCCCCATGTTTTTGTTGCTGCTACTGAAAAATAATGTGCAAAAACACGATTAAATGCTTCCATATATGCTGTATTTGTTAAATACAACGGGTTTTTATTAAAAGTTTCTTTTATAATATAGTCGCTTTCACGCTCATAAGCCATAAACCTCAACAAATTTAGCTTATACTCCTTATATGAATTGAAGAACAAATTATTACTCCATTTAAACTTTTTTTCTATTGATGCA
Source organism: Bacteroidia bacterium (assembly GCA_016218155.1). NCBI lineage: Bacteria > Pseudomonadati > Bacteroidota > Bacteroidia > Bacteroidia bacterium. The sequence goes on along the minus strand of JACREQ010000034.1, from coordinate 43,653 downwards.
ATTGCCGAATCGGCAAAAGATTTTTTTGCTGTATAGTATGCCTTTACAAAGCTATTGGCTAGAAACTTATTATATTCTTCATCAAATAAACTGATGACATTATTAATTTCTGAAGAATCTGCATTTTCAATACCCGGAATAATATCAACAGGCTCAAAATATGGATTAAGTTCATCAGCAACAGAGAGCTTCTTTTTAGGTGGAAACTGAATATTATAAGTTTTTCCAGGCTCTATATAAAATGTAAGATTAAAATAATCTAAAGGGACATTAACAAAAATAGTGTTTTTTAAATTTAAAGAACAACTAAAAACACCTTCGGGGCTTACCTTTCCACGAGAAATTGTATCCGGACTATTTGAAATATAATCTGCTTTAGTAACAATATAAATACTATCACCGGCATAAGATTTATGATTAAAATAAACTGATGTGTTTTGCGCAAATATTTGTACAGCAAACAAAAAACAAAATATACTAAAAATGTATTTTGTAAGTGGCATTTTACTGTTTTAAAATTATTCCATCGGGCACAAATAAGCTGGCATCTCCTCCATTTTTATAAACTTCTCTTACAATTGTGCTGTTTATTGGTGTATGTTCGGGAGTTGTCAAAAGAAATATAGTTTCAATATTATTTGCTAAAAAGCGATTTGTTTGTGCAATAGCACGTTCAAATTCAAAATCGGCAGAAGTTCTTAATCCACGTAAAATAAATCTTGCATTCATTTTTTTACAAAAATCGACAGTAAGACCCGAATACTCCATTACCTCAACATTAGGTTCATTTTTAAATGTCTGTTTAATCCACTCTATCCTTTTCTCAAGTGAAAAAAACGAATCTTTTTTTTCGGCATTTACACCTATTGCTATTATAATTTTATCAAAAAGAGGCAATGCTCTTTTCACAACAGATTCATGACCTTTAGTTATTGGATCAAACGAGCCGGGAAAAATTGCTATTCTTTGCATAATGATTTAACGTTTATTCCTTAAAATTATTGACAAACTTATAGGAAATAAGAATAAATACAAAATTAATAAAAATTGAGCTCCACCTAAACAACTCTATACTTTTAACTTTATACTTTGAGCTTTATACTTATTAACTAATAAAGGGTTCAATTGCCCTATTATAAATTCCATTTGTATAAGCAATCGCCATTCCATAATTTGTAACCGGAATATTCAAATCTTTAAACTGCTGTAACCTGCTCTTAAGTTGCTTATTTGTAATCATACATGCACCACACTGAACAACTAAAGCATATTCATTAATCGGGCGGGGGAAACTGGCTAAACCGCTAACAACTTCAAATTCCAGTTTTTTATTAGTGAATTTTTTTAACCAATTTGGGATTTTGAACCTTCCAATATCATCGCAAGTAACATGATGTGAGCACGACTCAAGAATTAAAACTCTGTCGCCATCTTTAAGATTGCTTATTTCAGGAGTTCCCTGCATGTAGGAATCAAAATCGCCTTTATTTCTTGCCAATAAAACGCTAAAACCAGTAAGTGGAATGTTTTCGGGGATAATTTTATCTATCTTACCAAATAGTTGACTGTCGGTAACAGCAAGTTTTATCGGAATTTTTGTTGTTTTAAAAAAATACTCTACTTCCGTTTCTTTAAGTACTATGCAAATTCCATATTTATCAAGTACCCCTCTTACAGCCTGCATTTGAGGTAAAATCATTCTTCCTTCTGGTGCCTCTGTATCAACGGGAGTAATTAATAAAACAAAATCGCCCTGATTTACAAGTCCCTCGAATAAAGGTTTTATTTTAAAAGCATTTTCGGGAACAGCAATTCTTATCTGGTTCAATATTTCATCTATATTTTCAGGGTCTTTGGCAGAAAATTTTATTACACTTTGTTTTGTTAATTCCTGTAATTTTCCAAGATATTCTTTTGTTGGTTTAACAACGTCCACTTTATTATAAATAACAATGTACGGAATATCATATTTATTAAATTCTTCTATTAATTTTAATTCAAAATCATCAAATATATTTTCGGCTACAATTAATAATGCCAGATCAATAGTTTTTATTGTGGCTAAAGTTTTTGAAATTCTTTTTTCGCCTATTTGCCCAATATCGTCAATACCTGCGGTATCAATTAATATAACCGGACCAAAATCTGTAATTTCATACGACTTTTTTACAGGGTCGGTTGTAGTTCCAGCAATATCAGATACTATTGCAATATCCTGACCGGTAAGGCAATTTATTAATGAGCTTTTTCCGTTATTTCTTCTGCCGTAAATACCAATATGTGGCTTTGAATCTCTACCTTTATTCATACAATAATGTTTAATACAAAGTAAAAAATAAATGTAGCAAAAATGAATGACAAATTACACTTTATGATTTTTTCTGAAACTAATCTCGATAGTTGCAGATTTTCCAAACATTGCAGCAATAAGATCGCTAAATGCAAAAAAAGGCATAGTAAAAGCAAAGAATAGTTTCTGAAAAAGGATATTGATTTTTGAATACTCTTTTATATAGTTTTTATTTCCTTTTAGCGATTCAAATAAAACTTCACGTTTTTTTGTTGTGAGATTCAATAAACTTTGAACCATTCCAAAAGGGTTCTGTTCAAACGAAACATTATGCTTTGAAATAACTGAAAACCCATAATTGTTCATTAATTTAATAAAATCCTTAGGGTTAAAAAAGAATAAATGACGTGGTGGATCTAAATGCAACCACTTTCCCTTAAAATATTTTGCCTGAAAACTTGCAATATTTGGAAAAGAAAATACTGCCACACCACCTGGTTTAACTATTTTGCTAATTGTTTCCAAAGTTTCTTTTGGCTCCGCAAGATGCTCAAACACATGAAATAATGAGATCGCATCAAAAAAGTCATTCTGAAAATCATCAGAATTTAATGCTCCTGTTTTAAGATTTATTTCTTTTATTCTTGAAGCTCTTTTTGCACTATTTCCTTCCATTTCGGTTCCATATAATTCAAAAGAACCGTAGTTTAACAAATACTTTAAAAACCTTCCATTGCCACAACCAACATCAAGAATCTTTGCGCCGCTATTTAAATATTTACTTACCCTACGCGCCCTTCCCGACCTGAAATAATCAAGAACTTTCTCAACCATGGGTGAAGAAAATTTTTCTTCCTTTTCACCATAATATGAGGAATCATATGCCTGTGCAATTTGTTCTGGCGTAGGGCGCGGAGCCAAATAATAAGCGTTACAAGCTTTGCATTTATTTATTGTAAATTTGTTATCAAAAATATCAAAAGTGCTATACTGAACTTCACTCTCTACACTTTTACAGTATCCGCAAATGCTTTTAATATTAGTGTTTTCAGACATTTAAACTTTTTTGAAAATAGAATAATTTGCTAACCCCATTTTTTGAAATCTGTATTTAAATGAGGTTCCCAAAACACCTAAGCCATATTTAAAACTACGACTGAAATTTATTGAGGAAGCATCGGTAAAATATTTTGTTGGGCAGGTTATTTCAGCAATTTCATATCCTGCATAAAAAATCTGAGCCAACATCTGATTATCAAAAACAAAATCGTCAGAATTTGCATGATAATTTATTTTTTGCAAAACCTCTTTGGTAAATGCTCTGTAACCTGTGTGGTACTCGGAAAGCTTTTGTCCGATAATAAAGTTCTGTGAAAAAGTAAGAATTCTGTTAAAAAAATATTTATATAATGGCATCCCTCCTTTTAAAGCACCTTTCCCTAAAATTCTTGATCCCATCACAACGTGAAAAAGTCCATCAGACAACAAATAACTCATAGATGGAATAAGCTTAGGTGTGTACTGGTAATCGGGGTGTACCATAATTACTATATCTGCACCTAAATCTAACGCAGTGTCGTAACAGGTTTTTTGATTACCTCCGTAACCTTTATTTTTTTCGTGCTTAATTACATGATTAATTCCTATTTTTTTTGCAACCTCAAAAGTATTGTCTTTGCTTGCATCATCAACAACAATTACATCATCAACAATATCAAAAGGAATTTCTCTGAATGTAGTTTCCAGAGTTTTCTCTGCATTATATGCAGGCATTACAACAATAATTTTTTTTCCTGAAATCATTAAGTCTTTTAAAAATTAAAAGAATTTTCACAAATGTATCATTTTATTGAAAAAAGAACAATATTAGTACAGATTTATTAATAATATTAAGTTGTATTTATTCTGTTATATTAGTGGATATAAGTTATTCCTTTATTATCCTTACTTCTGTCCTTCTATTTTGTTGCCTGCCGGCTTCATCTTTATTTGAAGCAACTGATTGCGATGAGCCATAACCCTTTGCACTAACTCTGTTTGCGGCTATACCTTTTGATATCAGATATTTCATTACAGAATTTGCTCTTTCCTGAGAAAGGGTATTATTTGTTTCGTCAGTACCAACATTATCAGTATGTCCTGCAATCTCAATTACCATTGTTGGATTGGCTTTTAAAGCACCAACAAGATCATTTAATGATGCAAAAGAATTTGAAGTTAATGTTGCTTTTGCAGTTTCAAAATGAACATCTTTAAGAGTAAATACTTTTTCAGGTTCAAATTTTATATCTAACTGGTATGTTAATGCCCCTAATTCTGTAGGAATGTCAACCTGCGTATAGTTTACCTGTTCCATAAAATCACGGTATTTTACATCATAAATATCACCCTCCGGCAAGAGAACTTTGGCTTTACCATCTTTATCTGTTGTTACGGTTAAAGGTGTTTTATTTTTTTTACCAACAAAATCAATTATTTCTTTTGGCAGTGGCTTGCCCGAGAAATTTGTTACAGAAACTTCTAAAAGTGCTTTAGTTTCTGTTGGTGTTAATTGTTGCGAAAAACTTAAATTATATGAAAGCAACAGAATTAATACTGCAAGAGAATATTTATTTATTTTCATATTAAAATTTTAATATAAAGAACTTTTATTGAAGGAGTTTATTTTAATTATTTATCTCTATTTGTTGCGTAAATAACAAATTCCTGTAAAGCGGTTCTGGCGTCATTTTCAGGAAAAGTATTTAAAATATCAATCGCTTTATTTTTATACTCTTCCATTTTACTTACTGCATAGTCGAAACCACCATTAATTTTAACAAATTCCACAACAGTATTTAATCCTGAATTTCCGGGTTCTTTTGATGCAACTATTTTTAAAATTTTTCTTTTCTCGCTGCTTGATGATTGTCTTAAAGCAAATATAAGTGGTAAGGTTACTTTCTTTTCTCTGATATCATTTCCTGCTGGTTTCCCGGTTTTATTTCCTGCTGAATAATCAAAAAGATCGTCTTTAATCTGAAAAGCAATACCTAAATATTCGCCAAAAGTTTTCATTTTCATTGCATCTTCTTTGGAAGCTCCTGCCGATTGTGCCCCTCCAACAGAACTTGCAGAAATAAGCATTGCGGTTTTCTTTCTGATTATTTCAAAATATAAATCTTCATTTATATCAAGCTTTCTTGCTTTTTCAATCTGCAATAATTCTCCCTCACTCATTTCTTTTACAGCATCAGAAACAGTTCTAAGCAATTCAAATTCTGAATTATCAACAGCTAACAAAAGTCCTTTTGCGAGCAAATAATCGCCAATTAGTACTGATATTTTATTTCTCCAAAGAGCATTTACAGATAAAAATCCTCTTCTCTGATAAGATTCATCAACAACATCATCGTGAATAAGTGTTGCAGTATGCATTAATTCGATTAATGAAGCTGCATGAAATGTTGAAGGATTAACTTTTCCGATAAGTTTTGCTGTTAAAAAAACAAGTAATGGTCGCATTTGTTTGCCCTTACTTTTTAAAACATAACGTGTAATAATGTTTAATAACGCAACATTACTTTTCACGTAATTACGGAAGTAGCTTTCAAACTCACCTAACTCGTCCTTTACAGGAGCCTTAATTTGATTTAATGATACCATAAAAGTTCTTCATCAAATATAGTTATTTCTTTAAAATCGTTGGCTAAAAATTATTTTTTAATGAAATTTTGTTTCAACTTTACATATCGAGTTTTATAAATATGTTAACATATAAGTAAAATAGCATAAAAGTGCTGAAAAACAAGTTATGCGTATGATAATTATCATATTTATAGGTAATACATATTTATATAATTGGATTCTTACTAATATAATATAATCAATATGACTACTAAAGTTAAATACCTTAACGTTGAGCAACTTAACTCTGCTTCTGAAATGCTTAAAGCAATTGCACACCCAATGAGAATTGCAATACTTGGATTATTAGAGGATGGAAAACTTTTAACCGTAACTGAGATACATGAGTTATTAAGCATAGAACAATCTACAACATCTCATCATTTAGGTATATTAAAAAGTAAAGGTGTACTTACTTCAAAACGAAAAGGAAAAAACACTTTCTATTTTTTAAAACACGATAGATTATCAGAAATTATTGAGTGTATTTCAAAGTGCACAATCAATTAAAATTTGATTCCAAAATTTACGTATATCTGATAAATCTCTGCAGGATTAAGCATTCTGCCATTTACTGATATAAAAAAGTTTTTTGCAGGTTCGTACTGTAAACCTAAAATTGCAAACTGGCTGTTATCCTTTAACAATGCCGATCTTTCAATAAAATCATATCTTGCAATAACTTCAAGTTTTTGATAAATTTTAACACCGCTATAAACAGACATTCCACTATAATATTTATCCATTAAATAATTTGGATGAATAAGCTGATTATATTCAGCTCCTACTCTCCACTTTTCAGTTTTATAACCTACAAAACCAGAGTATACCATTCTTGCCGGTAAATACCCATCAGGACTTATATCATAAAAAAACTTTAACGTTAAATTTTTAACAGGAAAAAACTCCACATTAACATTATATAACAGAAGTCCCTTTGAATCTTGTTTATAAAACGCCCCGTCACCATTTACCGCACCAATACTAACATTAAGCTTATCTGGTTTTCTCCAGGTTACTCTTGCACCAAAATCAGCAGGAGAACCAAATTTATATTTTTCCTGAAAAGTATAAGCAACATACCTGTAACCCCAGAACTTATCCTGCAATGTTAAATATTGCTGATTTAACAACTGACCTACAGAAAATTCAAAGTTTTTTGCAAAAGCCCAGTCAATTTGTGCCTGTTTTAGAAATGCTGTGTAGTCACTTCCTTTAAAGTAGTTAACTTCTAAAGAATTATTTGAAGTATCTTTAACTGAAATATCACTTGTAGTTTTTGTTACATCATAAATTAATGTAGCTTTTACTTTATTATCAATTTCTACCTGATAGCCTAAAAGAGCAGTACTAATTTCAAATGCCTGACGAGGTAACAGATTTTCATTTAATCCATAATAAAATCCTGTAAAAATATTTCCAAACAATTTTTGTTTAATTTGTGGTTTTGCAATGGTTGAATCAACATTGAGTTGCTGAGAAAAAAGGGTAATAGAATTAAACAAAACAAGAATTAAAAACAATAATTTAAATTTTTTCATGTGACTATTTTTTATTGCTTATTTCATATCTTTATAAAAATTTGTCAAAATTAGTTTTTATTCATTAAAAAACATTGTCATGGCATTAGTTAGAGTTACAAAAGAATTTAAGTTTGAAATGGCTCACGCTCTTTGGAATTATGATGGGCTTTGTAAAAATATTCACGGACATAGTTATATTTTATATGTAACAATTATTGGCGAACCAAATTCTAACGAAAACGATGTAAAATATGGCATGGTAATGGACTTTGGCGATTTAAAAAAGATTGTTAATTCTGTAATAGTTACTGATATGGATCACTCATTAGTGGTTAGCGAAAAATCAAACTATAAGCCTTTACTTGAGACCGGACAAATGTTTGAACGTCATTTTTTGATGCCATACCAACCAACATGCGAAAATATGGTAATTGACTTTGCAGAAAGAATTAAAAAATTACTCCCTGAAAAGATTAAATTATATAGTATTAAATTATACGAAACAGCTACTTCTTACGCAGAATGGAATGCGGATGATAATAAATAGTTCATCGATAATATTCTCTTTTCACAGCTAGCGAATAAAGTAATTTCTCCTTTAACAAGAAAAGTACTTTCATCAAAAAACATTTATAAATAGCAACCCTATTTTATTCTTTTCGTCTTTTACCTGAGATCGAAAATATTTTACTGTTTTATATAAAATATTTTTTATTTATACTAATCAATTTTATAAAAGTAACAACGAGTATCAATATAACTAACTTAACTATAATAATTATGAAAAAAATCTTACTCTTTCTGTATGTTATCACAATTTCCCTAATGGGTTATTCCCAACATACCCTTGTATTAAATCCTGTTTCAGATTGTTATGTTGTAACCTATGGCGGAGGAATGGGGAAAAACTCTTTTCTTAAATTCAATATAACATCTATTCCAAGCGATGCGGTTATAACTTCAACTAAGCTTCGCGCATTTGTAACAAATACTTCACCATCCTGGGATGGCGATTTAAGAATTGTACATTATACAAATCAAACATGGCTTGAGGGAGACAGTAATAAAGTTTTATGGCAATTGATATATCTGGCAGATACAACAGTTCAGTTATCCGGTTTTGGAACCACCGCCGGATGGGCAGAGACCATAGATATTAAACCATATTTGAATGTTGATTTTCAGGCACCACATACTTTCTTCTCAGTTATGTTAAAAGATGTTGACGATCCAACAATGGCTCCAAATATGTCTGGTGTCAGCATTAACGATAATGACAGTATGATGATTGGAAATATTTTTAACGATAATATAGTTTTCAGACCCAGAGAATGGGTTAATGCACCTCCTCAGTTAGTCATTGACTATGGAATTCCTCCAACTATACAACCGCTATCACCGATTTCTCCGGTTTGTCAGGGAAGTACTGTGATTTTATCAATTACAGCAACAGGCGACCCAACTTTATTGTATCAATGGAAATATAATGGAGTTGACATTACAGGTGCAAATTCAAGTTCCTATACTATTCCTTCTGCACAAGTTTCGAATACCGGAAATTATACATGTGTTGTTACAAACACATTCGGTACTGCTACCTCAGGTATTATTGCTTTAGTGGTTAACGCAAATCCAACCATAACTATTTCCAGTACAAATATCACTTGTAATGGAGCTTGTAATGGCACTGCCACTGTTTCTGCTTCAGGAGGCACTGTGCCTTTAACATACTTGTGGAGTAATTTATCAACCACTCCAACAATAACAAATTTATGCCCTGGAACCTATAGTCCGACTGTAATTGATGCAAACGGATGTTCTGCCACGGGTTCAGTAACAATTTCTCAACCAGCTGCAATTACTGTTTCCGTTTCTCATACAAATGTTCTGATTAATGGACAATGTACCGGTACAGCTACTGTCTCACTATCAGGTGGCACTCCTGGCTATACATTATTATGGAGTATAGGTGCTGTAACTAGTACAATAACCAATTTATGTGCAGGCACATATTGTGTAACAGTTACTGACTCGCAAGGATGTACTGCAACTGGCTGTGCAGTTATTTCACAACCATTACTACTAACAATTAGCACAACACATACAAATGTAACATGTAACGGGTTATGTAACGGAACTGCAACAGTAACACCATCAGGTGGTGTACCGGCATATTTATACAATTGGAGTCCTGTTGGAACAAATCCATCTGCTATGTGTGCAGGAACTTATGGATTAACAGTTACTGACGCTAACGGAGCAACAGCAACTACATCTGTTATTATCACACAACCCGCAGCACTTACTGTTTCTGTAACATCACAAACACCTGTAACGTGTAATGGAGCATGTAATGGAACAGCAACAATTACAATGATAGGCGGAACAACTCCTTATTCAATTAATTGGAGCAATGGCGTCTCTTTTAATAATGTTAATTTAAGTACAAGTACTATAAACGGATTATGTGCTGGCAATTATTTTGCTACCATAACTGATGCTAATGCATGCACTGCAGTAACATCAGTTACAATTACACAACCTGCAGCTCTTAATGTTTCAGTAACATCAACAAATGTCTCCTGTTTTGGTCTTTGTGACGGAACTGCAACACTGAATGTAACCGGAGGTACTGCACCATATATGTATTTATGGAGTAATGTTGCCAATAGTAATCCATTGACAGGATTATGTGCAGGAGTATATTGCTATACAGTTACTGACGCTAATTTTTGTACTGCCACAGGCTGCGTTACCATTACTCAGCCATCCCAATTATTTGTAAACGTTGTTACAACAAATGTATCTTGCAATGGATTTTGCGACGGCACTGCAACTCTGAACGCAACCGGTGGAACTCCCGCATATACGTATCTATGGTGCAATGGCGAAATAACGGCTAATTCAACAAATCTTTGTGCAGGAAGCTGTATTGTAACTATTACAGATGCTAATTCATGTTATACCGTTACTTTTGTTACAATTAATGAACCTCCTCAACTAATAAGTACAATTTCTTCAAATGACGATAACGGAACAGGAAATGGAACAGCAACAATAGTAGTATCCGGAGGAATCCCAACATATACTTATATATGGGATGATCCATTAACACAGATTACTGCTACAGCAATAAATTTAGTTGCCGGACTATATCATGTAACAGCAACAGACGCAAATGGATGTACAATAATCGACACTGTAGAAGTATTATTAAATACTGGCATTTACAATTCAAAATCGGATTTTAATTTAAGTTTATTTCCTAATCCGGTAAAGGATAATTTCAATTTATCTATAACAACATATAATAACAACGACATCTCTATTAATATTTACAATAACATTGGTGAACTTGTTTTTAATAAAGACCTCTCATTAACTATTGGAAATAGCCTTCAATTAATTGATATGAGAAACTATACGCCAGGAGTTTATTTTGTAAAACTAATCAGTAAAAACAATACTTCATTTTTAAAGTTTATAAAAACAGAGTAAAGATATTTTTTAAAGTTTCGGGCATAATGTGTCCGAAACTTTTTTTGAATTATTACAATTACACTTTTTGTAACAAGAACTTAATTGAGTCTATTTTGCCCACATAAATATTTTATCGTTATTTTCAAAACGACTGATATCTTTTGAAAAACAAATAACAACTAAATCAATAAATGGCAATACCCCAATTCCACCGCCAAGCGTACAGGCATAAACAACTGGCACAATAGGAGTTGTTCCCAAATAAAGTCTATGCCCACCCAGGGGACCTGTAAGTAATGTTAACACTATTGCTGTTGCTTTATCTTTACCGACAACATCTTCAGCAACAACGTACACCGGGTTTTTAATATTCTTTTTTCCGATTTTTACATATTGCGGCCATTCTTTAATATCCTCTATCGAAACACACTGCATAGAATCAGGAACAACAACCCATATAGTATCAGAAGGAGAAATACTCTCGGCACTTACTTGCTTTGTAAATGTCGATAACAATATTAATAATACAATGTATTTAACTCCTTTTATCATTTACTCTATCTTTTTTGATATTGATTATGGTAATACTTTTCATAATCACCAGATAAAACATTTTGCATCCAGTTAATATTTTCCAAATACCAGTTTACAGTTTTTTCTAACCCCTCGTCAAAAGTAACTGTAGGAGTCCAGCCTAATTCTGATTCTAGTTTCTTACAATCTATTGCATAACGCAAATCATGACCAGCACGATCTTTTACATAAGTAATAAGTTTAGCAGATGTACCGGCTTCTCTGTGTAATTTACCATCCATTATTTCACATAACTTATTAACCAATTTAATATTTGTCCATTCGTTACCACCACCAATATTATATGTCTCACCTGTTTTACCCTGATGAAAAATTAAATCAATTGCACGGGCATGATCTTCAACATAAAGCCAGTCTCGAATGTTTTCTCCTTTTCCATAAACAGGAAGAGGTTTATTATTTTTAATATTATTAATAATCAGTGGTAGTAATTTTTCGGGAAATTGATTTGGCCCGTAATTATTTGAACAATTTGAAATAACAACAGGCATACCATAGGTATGATTATATGCTCTTACAAGATGATCGCTACTTGCTTTTGATGCTGAATACGGACTACGAGGATCGTAAGGTGTATCTTCATAGAAAAATCCTTCACTACCAAGAGAACCATATACCTCATCAGTACTAATATGATAAAAACGATGTCCTTCCCAGTTATCTTTCCACGCATTTCGAGCCACATTCAATAATGTTACGGTTCCTACAATATTTGTTCTGATAAATGACATAGGGTCAGTAATAGAACGATCAACATGTGATTCTGCTGCTAGATGAATAACTCCATCAAATTTATATTTATCAAATAATGTTGTTAAAAGTGTATCGTCACAAATGTCGCCTTTAACAAAAGTATAGTTTTCTTTACTATCAACATCTGTAAGATTTTCCAGATTACCTGCATAAGTTAACAAATCAAAGTTAACAATATTGTAATCAGGATATTTATTTACAAAATTTCTTATCACATGAGAGCCAATAAATCCGGCACCACCAGTTATTAAAATGTTTTTTTTCATCCTTATTTATTCTTTAATTCCACGGTATTTTTTTTCCCAATTCCATGCTGAAAGCATAGTTTCATCAAGATTTTTTTCTGTTTTCCACCCTAATATCTCATTCGCCTTGGTAACGTCAGCCCAAACCTGTTCTATATCTCCGGGGCGACGATCAACAATAACATAATTAAGCTTTTTACCAGATACTTTTTCGAAAGATTTTATTGTATCTAATACTGAATATCCTTTACCTGTGCCTAAATTAAATATCTCAAAATGCTCTTTCGATTTATTATTAATTAATCTGTCAACAGAAACTACATGTGCTTTAGCAAGGTCAACAACATTTATGTAATCTCTAATACAAGTCCCATCCTGAGTGTTATAATCATCACCAAAAACCTTAAGCTGTTCTCTAATTCCAGCAGCAGTCTGAGTAATAAAAGGAACCAGATTATTAGGAACACCTATAGGCAACTCTCCGATAAAAGCTGATTGATGCGAACCAATTGGATTAAAATACCTAAGTGCAATTACTTTTAAAAAGTCAGCAGCTTGAATAGTATCTTGCAGGATTTCTTCTGCAATTTGTTTTGTTTTCCCATATGGCGAAGCAGGTTTTTTTAATGGCGCCTGTTCGTTCACAGGTAGCTTATCAGGTTGCCCGTATACAGTACACGATGAAGAAAAAACCAAAGAAGGAATTTCCTTTTCAATCATGCTATGCAATAAATTTACAAGTGACTCTAGATTATTTTTGTAATATCTTAAAGGATCTGCAACAGATTCGTTTACTGATTTAAGCGCAGCAAAATGTATAACAGCATCCAAATCGTGATGGTTGTTAAAATATTTTTCAGTTGCAAATTTATCAGTTAAATCAAGTTTTGTAAAATGGGGTTTTTTTCCTGTTATTTTTTCAATCCCTTCCAATACCGACATATGTGAATTTGAAAGATTATCAACAATAAACACTTCATAATCTTTCTGAAGAAGTTCAACTACTGTGTGCGAGCCAATGTATCCGGTACCTCCGGTAACTAATATTTTTTTTGCCATTTTTACAAACTCCAGTAATTAAATCCTTTCATTTTACCACGATAAATGCCTTTTACATCTACAAGTATTGCATCCTTGCCTGTGGTAATTCCTTTAAAATAAGATTCTGATAATTTAATATATTCTTTATGCGAAACAGCTACAATTACTGCATCATAATCTGTTCGTGTTTTTTTAGCAAGACCAAATCCATATTCATGTTTTAACTCATCGCTATCTGCATGTGGATCGACAACATCAACTTTTACACCATACGATACAAGTTCTGTAACAACGTCTGCAACTCTTGAGTTTCTTAAATCGCTAACATCTTCCTTAAATGTTATTCCCATTACAAGAACCTTAGCATTTAAAACATTTTTGCCAGTTGCAATAAGTTTTTTTACAGTTTGTTTTGCAATATAAAAACCCATTGAATCATTTACAAATCTACCGGCATCAATCACCTTTGAGTGATAACGGAATTCCTTTGCTTTATAAGTTAAGTAATAAGGATCAACACCTATACAATGTCCACCAACCAAACCTGGATAAAATTTCAGGAAATTCCATTTTGTTCCGGCTGCTTCAAGTACTTCATATGTATTAATTCCCATTCGGTTAAAAATAATTGAAAGCTCATTCATTAAAGCAATGTTAACATCGCGCTGAGTATTTTCTATAATTTTTGCAGCTTCTGCAACTTTAATTGTTGATGCTCGGTGAACACCTGCTTTTACGACCAGTTCATAAACTTTGGCAACAGTCTCAGCAGATTCTTTATCGCATCCCGAAACAACTTTTTTGATTGATGTTAAAGTATGATCTTTATCTCCGGGATTAATTCTTTCGGGAGAATATCCAACTTTAAAATCTTTCATGAATTTTAATCCCGACATTTTTTCTAATACCGGAACACAATCCTCTTCTGTACAACCAGGATATACTGTAGATTCGTAAACCACATAATCTCCTTTTTTTAGAATTTTGCCAACTGCAGTTGTTGCGCTAATTACAGGAGTTAAATCTGGTAAATTATGATTATCTATTGGAGTAGGAACCGCAACAATATGAAAAGAAGCTCCTTTTAAATCATTAGGATTACTGGTAAAACTTATGTCGCATCCTTTAAATGCAGACGAAGGAAGTTCGTTACTTGGATCTATTCCTTTTTTCATAAGCTTAACTCTATCTTCGCGAATATCAAAGCCAATCACAGAAACTTTTTTTGCAAACTCTAATGCAATTGGTAATCCTACATAACCTAATCCAATAATGGAAATCTTAGTTTTTTTGTCAACAATTTTCTTATACATTGCTAATATATTTTGTTAAATGTTTTTACAAATTGGATGATAATCTCCAACAAGTCCAATTGGAGATGCATTTCTGATATTATATGCTGTTTCAACAGAAGTTCTGGCATCGGAAAGTCCAAAACCATTATTCTCAATAATTGACTGATAACTTAAAGTATGTAAGTCGGTAAACCCTCCACTAAATTCAATCTCTTTTCCTTCAACAGTTATTGATCGAAATGTTCTTTGGTTTTTTGCTTTTACTTCAGCAGGAATATCATTATAATCAATACTTAAAAACCATCTAACTCTTGCTTTTTCTAACTGTAAAAATCCGGCAGCTTTATCTTTCTGCGAAATGTGCAATTTGTTATCTTTTACCGGACCAAAAATCCAGGTAAGCATATCAAAAAAGTGTATCCCAATATTGGTTGCTATTCCACCTGACTTCTGAATATCGCCTTTCCACGAAAAATCGTACCAGTTTCCACGACTGGTTATATAGCTTAAATCAACATCAAATATTTTGTCTTTTGGAGAATCTTCAATTTGTTTTTTCAATGCAATAATTGATGGATGAAGACGTAATTGCAATATAGTATTTACCTTATTTCCTGTTTCTTTTTCTAACTCGGTTAAAGCATCAATATTCCATGGATTTAGTACCAGTGGCTTTTCACATATTGCATCGGAACCACTTCTCAAAGCAAAACGAATATGAGAATCATGTAAAAAATTAGGAGAACAAATACTAACAAAATCTATTTTGGTTCCTGCTCTTTTAAGTTTCTCGGTATGTCTGTCAAAGCGTTCAAACTCTGTAAAAAAATCAGCTTCCGGAAAATAATTATCTAAAAAACCAACACTGTCAAATTTATCTAAAGTTGCAACCAGTCTGTTTCCCGTTTCTTTTATAGCGCCAACATGACGGGCGGCAATGTATCCGGCAACACCAATTAAAGAGAAATTTTTAGGCTGACTCATTATTCTGCAATTTTATTTACTTCATTATTTATCAAGCGGTATTTTGCTTTACTTTCAGGGCAAATGGCAATTCCTTCCTCGTTAAAAATTAAACGATGTCCGAATTCACTCATCCAGCCAACATGACGCGAAGGATTTCCAACAACCAAAGAAAATGGCTTAACATCTTTTATAACAACCGCGCCAGCTCCAATAAAACAAAACTCTCCCAGAGTAACTCCACATACAATTGTTGAATTAGCTCCAATACTTGCACCCTTTTTTACATGAGTCTTTTTGTATTCATCTTTACGAATTACAGCACTTCTTGGATTAATTACATTGGTAAAAACCATAGATGGGCCAAGAAAAACATCGTCTTCGCAAATTACACCTGTATAAATGCTTACATTATTCTGAATTTTAACGTTATTTCCGAGAATAACTTCAGGTGAAACAACTACATTCTGACCAATATTACATTTTTCGCCAATCTTACAGTTTGACATAATATGACTAAAATGCCAGATTTTTGTACCCTTACCAATGCTACAACCATCATCAATAACAGCAGTTTCATGAGCAAAATAATCTAAAGAATTAGTTTCCATCAATTAAAATTTAAAGTGTAAAGATACAATTGAGAAAGGTTATTGCAAAATGATTAATAATTTGAATAAATCTGATATAAATCAACAACTAAGCAATAAATCATCAAACTTTACAAATAGCCGCTTATGAACTTTTAACTTTTAGATATACCTTTGTTTCTTTATTTTTATAAAATGTTTGATTTTTCTCAACCATATAATTCATATTCGCGCTTTAAAACCAGAGTTGTAAATGTTGGTGGAATTCCTTTAGGAGGTGAGTTCCCTATTCGCTTTCAAACAATGACAAACACAAACACTCTTGATACCAAAACTACAGTTGAACAAATTTCGAGAATTTATACTGCAGGTTCAGACTATGTTAGATTAACCGTTCAGGGAATTAAAGAAGCAGAAAATCTTCCCAACATTATTAAAGAATTAAAAAATAAAAATATTGAGATTCCACTTATTGCCGATGTTCATTACAATCCAAAAGTAGCAGAAATTGCAGCACAAATTATTTCAAAAGTTAGAATAAACCCAGGCAATTATACAGACATTTCAAAGTCTGCAAAAAAAATTGATTTTACCGAAAAAGAATTTTTATTTGAAAAAGAAAAAATTCACGAAAAGCTTTTACCACTTCTCAAAATCTGCAAAGAAAATAATACCGTAATAAGAATTGGAATAAATCATGGGTCTTTATCGTGGAGAATGATAAGCAGATACGGAAATACTCCAGAAGGAATGGTTGCTTCTGCTATGGAATTTATTGAGATTTGTAATGCCGAGAATTTTCACAATTTAGTTCTTTCAATGAAAGCGAGTAATCCGCTTACCATGATTCATACAAACCGACTTCTGGTTCATAAAATGAATGAAACAGGTCTTAATTATCCTGTTCACTTAGGAGTTACCGAAGCAGGACTTGGTGAGAATGGAAGAATTAAATCATCTATCGGTATTGGATTACTTTTAGCAGAAGGAATTGGCGATACTGTTAGAGTATCTTTAACAGAAGCACCTGAAAAAGAGATTCCAGTTGCAAAAGCTATAGTAAACGAAACAAATAAGATTATTAAAGAAAGTTTAAATGCTGAAAACCATAATTGGAATTTTAGTCCATTCGAATTTAACAAAAGACATACTAATGCTGTAAATCAGATTGGCGGTAAAAACTCACCCATATTTATTTATACTGATTTTACTGATGAAAACATAACCAAACCAGACATTAACAATATTCAGGATATAGATTTATGTAATATTAATCTTATTGAGAATAGTAATCTATATTCTATTCGCAAAACAATTGTCGATTTTGATAAAAACAAGAACTTTAAGCCTGTTGTATTAAAATTTAATGTTAAAAATCTTTCGGATGAAGACATTCTTTATAAACTCTCAATAATTGCAGGTGGATTATTTGCAGATGGTAGAATTGACGGTTTATGGATATACGGGACAAATAAAGAAAATAAAGAAAATATTATTTCAATTGCATATTCTATACTTCAGGCTAGCAGAGCAAGAATCACAAAAACAGAGTATATTTCATGTCCGTCCTGCGGGAGAACCCTGTTTGACATTGAAAAAGCAGTGAACGATGTTATGGCAGCAACCAAACAATTTAAAGGTTTAAAAATTGCAGTCATGGGTTGTGTAGTTAACGGTCCCGGAGAAATGGCTGATGCTGATTACGGATACGTTGGTGCCGGAAAAGGGAAAGTAAATATTTACAAGGGCAAAGAACAGGTTTTACAAAATATACCAGAGAACGAAGCTGTAGATGAACTTGTTCGAATAATAAACTTAGATATTAAAAAGTAGATTTAAGCTATCTGTTTTATTATTAATTAAATTTTTGTAGGTTTGTATCCTTAACCTAAAATAAATTTTATTATGAAATTTTTACCATTATTTTTAATCGCAGCTGTTTTGGTATCATGTGGTGGTAACCAAAGCTCATTAGACGCATTAAGTGCACTTGATTCGTTAAGTAAAACCCTAGAGACAACAAAGTACACAAGTCCGGATGGTTCTTTTAAAATAAACTTTCCAGGTAATCCAACAGTTGCTTCTGAAAATGTTCCAACTGAAGTTGGAAATATTGAGATGAAATCATTTACCTATGAAAAAAGTGTAACAGAAGCCTATATGGTGGCATTAAGTGATTACCCATCTGAACTTGTTGCAGCTAGCTCACCAGACAGTTTACTACAAGGTGCTAAAGAAGGTGCATTAAGCAGTCAGGGCGCAACTTTAGAATCAGAAGAAAAAATCACACTTGATGGAAATCCAGGATATTTCTTCAAAGCTAAAAAAGACAGTTATCATATGTGTTATAAAATTTTCTTAAAAGGTAATCGTCTTTTCCAGATTTTAATGCTTCGTGATGGCAGTTATCCAAGTCAGGAAGACATTACCGGATTTATCGAATCTTTCGAGTTTACCAAGTAAAAAACATTTTTAAATTAAAGCCGTTTCGATTTTCGAAACGGCTTTTTTTGTATGTAGCATAATGATTACCTTTGTTTTCTTTTAAAACATTATTTATGTCTACTAATAAATTCATGTTAATGATATTAGACGGTTGGGGAATTGGCGATAAATCTCACTCCGATGCTATTTTTAACGCAAAAACACCAAATCTTGATAGTCTAACTTCAAAATATCCACATTCTCAACTTTTAACATGTGGAGAAAATGTTGGTTTGCCTGATGGTCAGATGGGAAATTCAGAAGTTGGACATTTAAATATAGGAGCCGGTAGAATTGTCTATCAGGAACTGGTAAGAATAAATAAAGCCATTCGTGAAAAAACACTCGACACAAATAAAGTTTTACTGGATGCATTTCGAATTGCAAAAGAAAAAAATGTAAACCTTCATTTAATAGGACTCATTGGCGACGGTGGAGTTCATTCTCATTCAAATCATCTTATAAGAATATGCGAACTTGCATCAAAAAACAATGTAAATAATGTTTTTATACATGCATTAACAGATGGACGTGATACAGACCCACGCAGCGGATTAGAATTTGTAAAAGAAGTGCAGGAAAAAACTGCAAACACAACAGCAAAAATTGCAAGTTTAATTGGTCGTTACTATACCATGGATCGTGATAAGCGTTGGGAAAGAGTAAAAGTTGGATACGATTTATTGGTAAAAGGAATTGGTAAAAAAACTACAAATATTTTAACTGCAATTGAAGAATCATACAAGGAAGGTATAACCGATGAGTTTATTAAGCCAATTGTTATGGTTAACGAAATACACGAACCTATAGGTATTGTAAAACCAGGGGATGTATTTTTATGTTTCAATTTCAGAACCGACAGACTACGTGAAATTACAATTGCTTTAACCCAAAAAGACATGCCAGAAAATGGAATGCAAACTATTCCTCTTGAATATTTCACAATTACACGTTACGACGAATCTTTTAAAAACATTCACATATTATTTGATACAGATAATGTAGAAAACACTATTGGCGAAACAATCTCAAAACTTGGCTTGCACCAGTTAAGAATTGCAGAAACAGAAAAATATCCCCATGTTACATTTTTCTTTTCTGGAGGCAGAGAAGACATCTTTAACAACGAGCAACGTGTTATGATTCCTTCGCCAAAAGTTGCCACATATGATTTACAACCCGAGATGTCTGCTCCCTTTGTTAAAGAAGCAGTAATTGCCGAAATTAATAAAAACTTACATGATTTTATTTGTTTGAATTTTGCAAACGGCGATATGGTTGGACATACAGGTTTTTACGATTCAATTATTAAAGCAGTGGAAACTATAGATTCCTGTATTGGAGAAGTAGTAAAAGCTGCTATTGCAAACAATTATGAGTTAATGATAATTGCCGATCATGGAAATGCCGATTACGCAGTAAATCCTGACGGCTCACCTAATACAGCTCATTCGTTAAACCCTGTTCCTTGTATTCTAATTTCAAACAGATTTAAAAAAATTGAAAATGGCATTCTTGCAGATGTTGCCCCTACTATTTTAAATATTATGGGGATAATGATTCCAAAAGAAATGACTGGAAAAATTCTTGTGAAATAAATATGATTCAAATTGAAGATAAAATAGTAAGTCTGGATATTTTTGAAAAATATTTTATGTGCGATGTTACGGCATGCAAAGGTGCTTGTTGCGTTGCAGGCGATTCTGGTGCTCCGCTCGAGCCTGATGAAATACTTGCTATTGAAGAAGCATTAACCTCTATATATTGTTTTATGCCAGAAAAATCAATAACAAATGTTGAAAAAAATGGCGTGGCAATACTTGATTCTGAAGGAGATCTTACAACACCTCTCAATAATGGTAAAGAATGTGCTTTTACTATTTTTATAAATGGCATTGCAAACTGTGCTATAGAAAAAAGCTGGGAAAAAGGAACCTGCAAACTTCAAAAACCTGTTTCGTGCCACCTTTATCCGATAAGAATTAAAAAATATTCAACTTTTTCAGCAGTTAATTATGATAATTGGGATATTTGTAAACAGGCTTTAACAAAAGGAGAAAAAGAGGGAGTTCCATTATATAAATTTGCAAAAACTGCATTAATTAGAAAGTATGGCGAAGATTGGTATAACCAACTTTGCATTGCAGCAGAATTTGTAACAAAAAACAATATTAAATAATGAAAACAATTTTCACAATTACAACCCTTGCTACATTGTTATTTGTTTTCTCAGTGTTTTCAGCTTTTAGTCAGGATGATAAATATGAAGAAATAATTATTAAAGATAAAATTTATAAACCCGGAAGCAGCTGGTTAAAAATCGGAGAAGGTTATGGATATCATTATTCACTAGATCAATTTGAATTAAATACATTAATTTCATATACAGTAAGAATTAAAAACGTTTACCTTCAGGGTGGTTATCATGTGTCATGCGACAAATTTTTTACTAAACATTCTTATCAAAAATTAAACGATTTTTATATTGCTACAGGCTGGCGCAAAGAAACAAATAATGCTAACATTACTGCATTTATAGGCCCAAGTTATGCTTATGGTGGCACACTTGACCATGTAACTGATACTGGAGGAGTACAACAAAAATGGTACAGAGGATTTAATGATTTGGGAATATACGGGAGTATAGACTATACTTTTAAACTTTATTACGATTTAGGATTCGGATTATCATTATATGGAAGTGCTAACAAAAGTTACAGTGTAATCGGACTTCAGGCACACTTCTATTTTTCTGGAGCATTTAAAGGAGAAATAAAATAACAAAAATAATTATGGAAAAAATTAATGAATTTATCGACAACAACCGTCAAAGATTTTTAGATGAACTTTTTGGATTGATACAGATTCCTTCTATAAGCTCATTAACCGAAAACAAACCCGATATGGTTCGTGCTGCAGAATATTGGAAAGATATGATTTTTAAAGCAGGGGCAGACAGGGCAGTAGTAATGCAATCAGAGGGCAACCCTGTAGTTTATGGCGAAAAAATAATTAACCCTACACTTCCTACTGTATTAGTATATGGGCACTACGATGTAATGCCGGTTGACCCATTGGAATTATGGGAATCTCCACCTTTTGAACCTGTTATTAAAAATGGCAAAATATATGCCCGTGGTGCCGATGATGATAAAGGACAGGCTTTTATGCACGCAAAAGCATTTGAGTTTATGGTGTCAACAAAACAACTTCCGTGCAACATAAAATTTATGATTGAAGGCGAAGAAGAAATTGGTTCACCAAGTCTTGAAAAGTTTTGCAATGAAAATAAAGATTTATTAAAGTGTGATGTTATTTTAGTTTCCGATACCGGCATGATTGCTCAGGATATTCCATCTGTAACTGTTGGATTGCGTGGTTTAGCTTATATGGAAGTAGAGTTAACAGGGCCAAACCGCGATTTACATTCAGGTATTTTTGGTGGTGCTGTTGCAAATCCTGCAAATATGTTAGCAAAAATAATTGCCGGTCTTACTGATGAAAATAACAAAATTACTATACCCGGCTTTTATGATGATGTAATTGAATTAACCGCAGATGAAAGAGCAGATCTTGCAAGAGCTCCATTCGATTTAACAAAATATAAAGAATCTTTGGACTTAGTTGATATTTGCGGTGAAAAGGGTTATACCACAACAGAGCGGACAGGAATTCGCCCATCACTTGATGTAAACGGAATATGGAGTGGATATACAGGTGAAGGTGCAAAAACAGTATTGCCGGCAAAAGCTACAGCAAAAATATCAATGCGTTTAGTTCCAAATCAAGATAGTCATACAATTAGTACATTATTTGAAAAACATCTAAAATCTATCGTTCCAGAAGGTGTAAGAATTACTGTTAAAGACCTTCACGGCGGAGCGGCATACGTTGCACCAACAAATACTCATGCTTACAAAGCAGCAAGCATGGCTTACGAAAAAACATTTGGCAAAAAACCAGTACCAACAAGAAGCGGAGGCAGTATTCCGGTTATTGCGATGTTTGAAAAAGTGTTAGGTGCTAAATCAATTCTAATGGGATTTGGACTTGAGTCTGATGCTATTCACTCTCCAAACGAAAATTTCCCGTTATTTAATCTTTTCAAAGGAATCGAAACAATTCCATGGTTTTATCATTATTATTGTGAAAAATAAGTTTAATCCCTAATCCCGTTAGGGATTAAATCTCGGTATAAAAACAATTAATATTAAATGAAACTCTCTTCCATAAATACAGGAACCTTTAAACTTGATGGTGGTGCAATGTTTGGCGTTGTTCCTAAAGTAATGTGGCAAAAAGTTTATCCTGCCGACGAAAATAATTTATGTACATGGGCATTAAGATGTCTGCTAATTGAAACCGAAAACCGAAAAATTCTTATTGATTGCGGTATTGGAAATAAACAAAGCGAAAAATTTCTTGGTCACTATCACATCACCGGAAATGAAGGTTTTGAAAAATCTCTTTCACATACTGGAGTTACACCCAACGAAATAACAGATGTTATCTTAACCCATCTGCATTTTGATCATTGTGGAGGAGCCGTACAACACAGTGCAGACAAATCCGGTTTTGAGCCAACATTTAAAAATGCAAAATACTGGATTGGTAAACAGCAATGGGATTTAGCCAATAACCCTAACAAAAGGGAAAACGCATCTTATTTAAACGAGAATTTTATTCCGTTAATGGAAGCAGGTAAAGTAATATTTATCGAGAATAATACCGAAATTATTTCTGGAATTTCGGCAAGAATTTACAACGGGCACACTGCAGGACAAGTAATTCCATTTATAAATTATAAAGGCAATACTTTAGTTTATATGGCTGATTTTATCCCAACAACTGCACATATTCCCTTACCTTTTATTATTAGTTATGACACCAGCCCACTTATTACCTTAGCCGAAAAAGAAGAATTTTTAAAAGAGGCTGTATTAAATAATTATATTTTATTTTTTGAACATGACAATATTAATGAATGCTGTACTGTGCATAATACCGAAAAAGGAGTAAGAGCAAACAAAACAGGATTACTTAAAGATTATATATAACAAATTATAACAACCTAAATAATTATTACTATGATTTGCCCAAAATGCTTTACAGAAAACGATAACGATGCGCTGTTTTGCAAAAAATGCGGAACAAATTTAAACACCGGTAAACCAAACAAAAACAGCAAAAACAAAATCTTCGATATTTTGTTATTTATTTCAATTACCTATTGGTTTGTAATGGATTTTTTAAATGTAATTATCAGAGTACTAGTAAATAACTGGTATGATAGTCCATTTAAGTATTTCCAGATGGGAACTAATTTAATTTATGCTGCAATACCAATATTTATAGCACTATCAATAAAAAGTAAAGGGTTAAAAATTCCTGCAATTATTTTTGCTGCATTAATTTCTTCATACATTTTATATACAAATATAGAATGGATGATAACAGAATATAACAGAGAAATCAGTTTCGCTTTTTAAAGAAACATTTCTTTAACGTAATGGTCGTATTTCTTAAAAAGAACTTTACGTCTGAGTTTTAGAGTTGGGCTAAGTTCACCTGTCTGAGGTGTCCATTCATCGGCAGTGAGCCTGAATTTTTTAATTTGTTCGTGCGGACTAAGTTTCTGGTTAACACAAACAATTTCCTTGTGAATCCTATCAAGAACCTTAGTGTTTAAAATTAAATCCTGATTATCGCGAAAATGCTGTTTGTGCTTTGTTGCCCAAAAATGCAAATGATTAAAATTTGGTGAAATAACTGCTGCTGTATATTTCTCGTTTTCGCCAACAATAAAAACCTGTTCAATAAAATTAGACTCCTTGCATTTATTTTCAATTAACTGAGGAGCTACATATTTTCCTCCGCTATTCTTAAAAATTTCTTTTTTTCTATCAGTAATTTTCAGGAAGCCTTCATCGTCAATATTTCCTATATCTCCTGTATGAAACCAGCCATCTTCGTCAATTACACTTTTAGTTGCTTCTTCATCTTTATAATATCCTAACATTATACAAGGACCTCTGGAAATAATCTCACCATCATCTGCAATTTTTACTTCAATTTTTTCAAGTATTTGCCCTACAGTTCCAAACTTAACCCCACCTTTACGTGGAAGATTACAAGAAAGAACAGGCGATGTTTCGGTTAGTCCATAACCCTCAATAGCCTGAATACCAATTGCCCAGAATAATCTTAAAAGTCTTATCTGAATTGCAGATCCACCAGAAATAATTAATTGCAAATTACCTCCCAGTGATGCTCTCCATTTATTATAAACTAACTTATCTGCGATTTTTAATTTCTGAGAATATAACCAACCATTTTTACCATCAACTTCATATTTAAGCGCAAGTTTTAATGCCCAGAAAAATATTTTCTTTTTTATACCCGTAAGGTCTTTTCCAACTGTGTTAAGTTTGTCAAATATGTTTTCCAAAACACGGGGTACAGAACACATACCATGTGCATTAATTTCTCTAAGGTTTATTGCAATTGTTCCGAGATTTTCAGCATAATAAATACTAATTCCAAGATACTGGTAATGGTAATTTATCATTCGCTCATAAACATGGCATAAAGGCAAAAAACTTAAAAAACGATGATTATGATTTAAGGGTTGAATTTTTGAACTTGAAATGGCATTTACAACCAGATTCTTATGTGATAACATTACACCTTTTGATAAACCTGTTGTTCCTGATGTATAAATTATTGTTACAAGATCATTTTCTTTAATGTTATCACGAATACTTTCAAGTTTCTTTTTATGTTTTTCGGCATTTTGTTTACCAATTTCTATTAATTCTGAAAATGACATTAATCCTTCGCATTCCGCAATACAAAAAACATTTTTAATTTTTGGTGCAGCATTAATAGAATTCTCTATACGATTTAATAAAACTTTATCGCTAACAAAAACAGCAGTGGCATCGCAATGATTAAATATATGAGTATAATCCTCCTCGCTAATGTTTGGATAAACAGGCACATGCACCACACCAATCTGAGCCATACCAAAATCTATAAAGTTCCATTCGGGTTGATTGTGAGTAACAGTTATTATTTTGTCGTCCTTTTTAAAACCAAGTTCAAGTAAAGCATAACTAATATAATTGGAGTAACAGCGATAATCCTGTGTACTGTATTTTTTCCACTCACCATTGACCTTTCCGGCAAGAATATCAGATTTAGGATATTTATTATTAATATGATCTATAAGGTCAAAAGTGCGAGTGACTTCCATTTTGATAATAGGCTTATTTTCAAAATGCAAAACTACAAGATTTTTCAAAAACCACCAAAATTAATATGTCAAATAACATAAAATGATTTGTTAGTGAATAAAATAATGAGAACAAAAATAATTAAGAAATATAAAGTTTACTTTATGCTAAAACTACATTTATTACCAAATGCCAAGAAATTTTTTTCTGTATTTATCTGCTCCGCAATTACATCTTCTTGTATGCTTTACTTTTGTTGAAATCCAATGCCTGTAGCCTAAAGTTGCGGTAAAAGTATTATACTCATGACCATAAATTATTCCTAACATTATGTCACTTCTTTTCCAAATCAAAAGGTCATATTCAATTTTAGCAATAAACCAAGGTTTTACCTGCCATGTTCCATAAGTTGTATAACCACCTTCAGGCACATATCTCTCGAGTAATGCCCACGATTTCCTGTATGTCAAGGTAGGTCCGGTACCAATATAAATAGTACTTCTCCATTTATGAAATAAAACTCGCCTGAAAGATATTTCTGTAAACGCAGCTAACTGACCAGCAGCATCAGCAAAAAAAGCTTGAGAGAACTGCAAAGAAGCTACATTATCGTGTACAAAAGTTTCATAAGAAAGTAACAGACCAGGCTCTGCACAAAACAGTCCATCAATATCCAATGCATTTTCATAAACCTGAAGGTTGGGACGATCAAATGGATGTACGCCAATAGTCATAATCTCAAGCGAAAATGTAGATTGAGCTATTGAATTTATTGAAATAAATAATCCAATTACAATTACAGATATTTTTTTAAGATTCATTCGCATAAAATACTTCGCAAATTAGCGAAAAAAATGCTTCCTTTGCTTTCAAATCACTTTCTATTTAAACTTTTACAAATGAAAAATATTGTTTTAATATTTATAATGTTCTATTCTATAGGCATTACAGCACAGAATAAAGAAGCATACAAAATCTTTAATTCAGATGGAAATATTTCTTCTTACGACTCATTATTAAATGCATGCAAAGATGCAGATTTCGTTTTTTTTGGTGAAGACCATAGCAGCTCAATAGCTCATTGGCTTCAAATTGAACTTACTGCAGATTTATTTAAACTCAGAGAAAAAGATTTAGTAATTGGAGCCGAAATGTTCGAAGCTGATGTTCAGCTAATTATTAACGAGTATTTAAACGGAAGAATAAAAAATAAAGATCTTGAAACCGAAGCCAGAATATGGCCTAATTATAAAACAGATTACAAACCAATAGTTCAATTTTGTAAAAAAAATAATATCACATTTATTGCAACTAACATTCCACATCGTTATGCAGCAATGGTTTCAAAGGGTGGATTTGCCGAATTAGACAGCCTCTCAAATGATGCAAAAAAATTTATAGCACCTCTGCCAATAGAGTACGATGAAAACATAAAATGCTATAAATCTATGCTTGAAGATATGGATAGTACCGATTCCCACTATAGCAAACACTTGCCAAAAGCACAGGCAATTAAAGATGCTACTATGGCACATTTTATTTTACAGAATTACAAAAAAGATCAGATTTTTTTTCACCTTAATGGAAGTTATCATAGTAATAACAAGGAAGGCATTCTTTTATATTTAAAACCCGAAAAAAAGAAATATAAGGTTATTACAATAAACACAGAATCTCAGAAAACTCTTTCAGAATTATCAAAAGATGCTATTAAATCGGCTGATTTTATAATTTGTATTCCTGAAAATATGCCAGGTTCATATTAATGCTTAATATATGACATATTTCTTTTAACTTTTTAATTCCAAATTTTAACTTTACGGAATAATAATATTATTAACTATGACAGTTCAGGATTTTCAAAATGCAGTTAAACAAGGAATACCGGAAGTATTACCAAAACCAAAAGAATTTGAATCGAGTGTAAATCATGCTCCAAAAAGAAAAGACATTCTTAATTTAACAGAAAAAAAGCTGGCTTTAAAAAATGCACTAAGATATTTTCCTGAATCACAGCATGCAATTCTTGCAAAAGAATTCCTGCATGAACTAAACACTTACGGAAGAATTTACATGCATCGTTTCCGTCCCGATTATAAAATTTATGCAAGAAGTATAAACGAATTTCCATATAAATCTGTTCAGGCTGGAGCTATAATGCTAATGCTAAGCAATAATTTAGATCATGCAGTTGCTCAGCACCCTCACGAATTAATTACATATGGCGGTAATGGAGCTGTATTTCAAAATTGGGCTCAGTATCTTTTAACAATGAAATACCTGAGCGAAATGACCGATGAGCAAACACTTGTCATGTATTCGGGTCATCCAATGGGACTTTTTCCATCGCATAAAGAAGCACCGCGTGTTGTTGTAACAAATGGCATGGTAATACCAAATTATTCCGGAAAAGACCATTACGAAAAATTTAATGCTTTGGGAGTATCGCAATACGGACAGATGACAGCCGGTTCATTTATGTATATCGGGCCACAGGGAATTGTACACGGAACTACCATAACAATACTTAATGCAGGAAGGTTAATTTCAAAAAATAATGATAGCCTTGCAGGTAAACTTTTTGTGTCGAGCGGATTAGGCGGCATGTCTGGAGCTCAGCCAAAAGCAGCAGTAATTGCAGGAGCTATAGGTGTTATTGCAGAAATAAATCCCAAAGCAACACATACCCGTCACTCTCAGGGTTGGGTTGATGAAGTTTATTCTGATTTGGATAAACTTGCCGAAAGAGTTAAAAATGCTAAAGCAAATAAAGAATCTGTATCTATTGCTTATCAGGGAAATATTGTTGATTTGTGGGAAAAGTTTGTAAAAGAAAAAATTCACGTAGAAATGGGAAGTGATCAGACTTCACTTCATAACCCATTTGCAGGTGGTTATTATCCTGCAGGTATAAGCTTTGAGGAGTCAAATGAAATGATGGCAAAAGAGCCTGAAAAATTCAAAGAAAAAGTATACGAATCGCTTCGCAGACATGTAGCAGCAATAAATACACTTACTTCCAAAGGAATGTACTTTTTTGATTATGGGAATGCCTTTCTTTTAGAATCAAGTCGCGCAGGGGCAGATATGATGAAAGCAGATGGCAATTTCAAATATCCTTCATATGTACAAGATATAATGGGACCAATGTGTTTCGATTATGGGTTTGGTCCTTTCCGTTGGGTTTGCACCTCATCAAAGCCGGAAGATCTGGATTTTACTGACCAGTTAGCTGCTAATGTTTTAGAAAAACTTAGCTTAGAGGCTCCAAAAGAAATTAAACAACAAATGCTTGATAATGTAAAATGGATTAATGAAGCAAAGAAAAATAAACTTGTTGTTGGCTCACAGGCAAGAATCTTATATGCTGATGCAGAAGGAAGAATAGAAATCGCAAAAGCATTTAACAAAGCAGTAAAAGAAGGTAAAATTTCTGCTCCAATTGTTTTGGGTCGCGATCATCATGACGTTTCGGGAACAGATTCTCCTTTCCGCGAAACTTCAAATATTTATGATGGTTCGCAATTCACTGCTGACATGGCAATACATAATGTTATAGGTGATTCATTTCGCGGTGCAACATGGGTTTCTATACATAATGGTGGCGGTGTTGGCTGGGGTGAAGTAATTAACGGTGGTTTTGGAATGGTGCTCGATGGCAGTCCTGAAGCTGACATTCGTTTGCAAAGAATGTTATTCTGGGATGTAAACAATGGCATTTCCAGACGAAGCTGGGCAAGAAATAACGAAGCTGTTTTTGCTATTAAACGTGCTATGGAAAAAGAACCTAATTTAAAAGTTACCATTCCGAATAATGCTGACGAGAAATTAATTGATTCTTTATTTTAAAATAACATTATGAAATACTTAACACTTCTTCTTTTTTTAACAGGCATTTCATTTGCCTGCTCAAATAACCATACTGAAACAATAACAATTTACCCATTAAAAGGTCAATATGTTCATTTTACAGGAAATACTCAAGGCACAACATTTAGTATTAAATATAAAATAAATACTGATAGCATTAAATTACCTGAATTCACCGCTTTATTTAACAATATAGACAATTCAATGTCAGAATATGTTGATAGTTCTATTATATCAAGAATAAACAAAAATGATGTTAATGTAAAAACTGATGATTTATTTAATTCCGTATATAAAGCAAGTATAAAAGTTTTTGAGCAAACTGATGGGTATTTTGACATAACAGTTGCACCACTTGTTAAAGCATGGGGATTCTTACCTTCTGCAAAGGTAAAGTTAGATCAAGCAAAAGTTGATAGCCTTAAAGAATTTATTGGAATGAATAAAATTAAATTAGTGAACAACCAAATAATTAAGGAGGATCCTCGAATTCAACTAGACTTAAATTCAATTGCACAGGGTTTTTCTGTTGACTATGTGGCTATATTTCTTGAATCAAAAAATATTACAGACTATATGGTAGAAATTGGCGGTGAAGTTAGAACAAAAGGTCTTAACGATAAAGGCGAACCATGGAAAGTTGGTATAGATAATCCTGAAGGAAGTGAAGAAAACAGGGGACTTCAAACTATACTTGCCTTATCTGGAAAATCTGTAACAACAAGCGGAAGTTATCGTAAATTTTTTGAAGAAAATGGTGTAAAATACTCGCATACTATTAATCCAAAAACAGGATATCCTACTCATCACAACCTATTAAGTGTGACTATTGTTGCCGATTGTGCTACAATTGCCGACGGGTATGACACCCCAATTATGGTAATGGGTTTTGAAAAGGGTAAAGAATTTGTAGAAAAACATAAATTTTTAGAAGCCTATTTTATTTATTCTGACGAAAAAGGAACGCTTAAAGTGTGGAAATCAAAAGGGATGGAAAAATATATCGTCCTTTTAAATTAAATCAGATGCTTTTCGGCATGATAGGATGAGCGTACTAAACTACCACATTCTGCAACTTTAAAACCTTTTTGAATTGCTATTATCTTCAAATTGTTAAACTCTTCTTCGGAATAGTATTTTTCGACTTTTACATTATCTGTAGTTGGCTGTAAATACTGACCAATTGTAACAATATTACAACCTGCTTCCAATAAATCATCCATTGTAGAATAAACCTCGTCCAGTGTTTCGCCCAAGCCAAGCATTATACCGCTTTTTGTAATAACACCATTTTCATGCAAATATTTCAAAACATCTAAGCTTCTTCTATATTTCGCCTGAACTCTTATCTGCTTGGTTAATCGTTCAACTGTTTCTAAATTATGTGAAATAATATTTGGTTTTGAAGCGATAACAATGTTCAGACTATTTTTATCAAACTTAAAATCGGGTATAAGAATTTCAATAGTGGTTAAAGGAGTTTCGGTTTTAACAGCGTTCACAGTTTTTGCCCAATGTAAAGCTCCCCCATCTGTTAAATCATCTCTGTCAACACTTGTTATTACACAATGTTTTAATTTCATTTGCTTAACAGAGTCGGCAATTCGTTTTGGCTCATCTAAATCAAGAGCAAGTGGCTTTCCGGTTTCAACTGAACAAAAACGACATGATCGGGTACAAATATTTCCAAGTATCATAAACGTAGCAGTTCCGGCACCCCAGCATTCCGATAAATTCGGACAGTTTCCACTCTGGCAGATCGTATGAAGTTTTCCTTCTTCCACAACCTTCTTAACAGACAAATAGGACTTCCCGGAAGGAAGTTTTACCTTAGGTTTATTTGAATCAATTTTATGTTTTGGGAACATTAAAAAAATTAATTATCCGGAGTAAAACTTTTACGGTTTTTAATACCAACTCTTCCAAATCTGTAGCTTACAAATAATGAAATAATATATGGATCATTTTTATCTGTTGCCATTATTGGAATCTTTGATGCATAAACATCAAACATTACACCTGTTTCAAGTGCATTTATTGCCTCATATAAATTGCTGTAAACAAAAGACAAACCAAATTTAACAAATAACCCTGGCTTAATTTTAGTTTCATCAATACCTTTAAAAAATGAAGATCGGCTATATATATCACTTACCTGATGAATATTGTGATTAAACAATTGATCGCTTAAATATAAAACCCTTTTATTGTTACTTACTTTTTCGCTATCAACAACCTGATAATATACCGGTTTTAATAAAGCCAATGAAATTCCAGCTTCATAAAAATATTTTATTGCAATTCCTCCTTTATCAAATTTGCTATAAATTTCTTTTTGAATTCCTATTCCGGTTCTTAATGTTACCAAAGAATTTAATTTTCCAAAAACAAATCTTTTTTGATTTTCAAAATAAGGATTCTGGGTTTTTATTTCTTTTGGATGTTTAATATAGGCAAAATCAAAATCTAATAACCGTTTTCTGAATCCATCTAGTCGCTTACCTCTTCTGTAATTTATTCCCCATCCATTGGAATTTAATAATACGGCATATGATTTTTCGTTTCCTGATACTACTCGTGCTTCATCATTAAGCTCTCCTTGAGAAAAAGCAGTTAATGAAAATATAATAAGTATGAAGATAAAAGGATAACGATACATAAAAAAAATTTCACAAATTTATCGAAATAAACTTGTGAAAGCAATATAAATAACGCAAAATAAAACGGAATTAACCGTGTTGCGTTGTTTTAGGTGGATCTACCTGACCGTATGCAGGGCAATGTTCGCTACTTTTGCAGGCATTTAATACAAGCGCAAGCACTAAAGTAGCTATAAAAACAGTTGCAATTTTTTTCATTTGTCCTTAATTTTCTTTAAATTCTTTGGCAAATATATAACTATTTTTTTAGAGAAAAAAAATACATTATGCCTAACAACTATTTTTCTTTCAATTTATTTGCAATAAATATTATATACTTATGCATGTAATTAAATACATGAGTTATAGCAAATTTTAGTTATATATAATCTGGTTTTTTCTAAACCGATATAGATACAATTCACTTATAAAATAGTTCGATAAAATCATTTTTTTGACTACTAAAAATGCTCATCTTTGTATAAAAAACTTCTAAATTATGATTGATTCTCTTTTACAACATAAATCGATAAGAAAATATAAGTCGGATAAAATAAGCGATGAATTACTTAATAAAATTCTGACTGCAGGTACAAGGGCATCTACTACTGGCAATATGCAAGTATACAGCATTATCGTTAGTCGTGATGAACAGGCAAAAGAAAAACTTTGGGAAGCTCACTTTAAACAAAATATGATATTACAGGCTCCTGTTATACTAACATTTTGTGCTGATTTTAATAGATTTAACAAATGGTGCGAACAAAGAAACGCTGTTCCCGGTTACGATAATTTTCTTTCATTTTTTACAGCTGCAATTGATGCACTTTTAGTTGCGCAAAATGTTTGCATTGCTGCCGAAGAAGAAGGTTTAGGTATTTGTTACCTAGGAACAACAACATATATGGCTGATAAATTTATTGATATTCTTAAACTTCCAAAGTTTGTGGTTCCTGTAGCGGCGATTACATTGGGTTATCCTGATGAAAACCCACAATTAACTGACAGACTTCCTTTAGAATCAGTAATTCATTTCGAATCATATAAAGATTACACTAAAGAAGATATTAATAAGGCATATTCTGAAAAGGAAGCACTTGCTCAAACTTTAGAACTTTTGAAAATTAACGAAAAAGAAACTTTAGCTCAGATTTTTACAGATAAACGTTATACAAAAAAAGACAATATTGCATTCTCAAAATCGTTATTGAATGTTCTTGAGAAACAAGGTTTCTTAAATAACCAGTAAAAAATAAAATAACTGAAGAAAATTTTATTATTATTCACTTTTGTAATTTCTGCAATTATATATACAGTTGCACAAAAGCCTATTTCTATAATATTAACCGGTACTTCTGTAAATTGTAAAAAATGCTTTAATCGTTTACCAAAGGCTATACAAGAAAGTCAGATTAATCTGATTTCAAACGACATAATTAATTGCCTTATTTCAAAAGGCTTTAGCTCAGCCTCATTAGATTCTGCTATAATTAAAAATGATACCATTTCGATATATATTTACACAGGCATAAAATATTATTGGGGAGAAGTTACTTTTATTAATGACAAATCCGATTTTACAAACAATTATAAATTAAAAAAGCTGAATGGCATCACTGTTTCAATGGAAACAATCAATAAGATCAAAAATAAAATTATTGTTGATTTTGAAAACAACGGGTATCCATTTGCAAATATTAAATCTGATAGTATTGAAATTAAACCGGGTACAATTTCAATAAAACATTTAATAAAAAGTGGTCAATTAATAAGTTTTGACAGCATTGAAATTATTGGTAATGCAAAAATTTCAAATAGCTTTTTAACACATTATCTGGGAATTATTTCGGGAAACAATTATAACGAAAAAAAAGTTGCTCAAATAAATAGATTAATAAAAGAACTGAACTTTATTTCAATTGATAAACCTGAAGAAATATATTTTATTGGCAATAAAGCAAAAATTAGATTATATCTAAAACAAAAAAAAGCAAATCAGTTTAATGGAATACTTGGTATTTTGCCCGATCAAAAAACAGCTGGCAAATTTCTATTAACTGGTGACATCTCCCTTAATCTTTTAAATACATTTCGAAGAAGTGACAGAATAGAATTCTCGTGGAAAAAACTGGAAACATCTTCACAAAATCTTTTTGCTTCTGTTCAATTACCATATTTGTTTAACAAACCGGTTGGTAGTAGTGCTTCAATAAAATTATTCAAAAAAGACAGTACGTTTTTAACTGTAACATCCCATCTTGGTATTCCATTTTACCTATCGGGTTCAAATAATATCGGACTTTATTACGAAAATTCTTCTTCCACATTACTTTCGTCATCTGGATTATCAACTTTAACAACACTCCCTACATTATCAAGCTATTATTCAAATATTTTTGGAATTTTAATTAGCTACTCTTCACTTAATAATAAATATAATCCATTAAATGGGTTTGACATAAAAGTTCAGGCAGGTTATGGAAAAAAAACAATTGAAAGGCATCCAGAAATCAATCCGATTGTATATAACGATATACAAATGACTTCTTTTAGAAACGAACTATATGCAGACATTTCAAAATATACTAACTTATACAAAAAATGGGTTATAAAACTTAGATTGCAATCTGGTTACATCAACACAAAAAAACTTTTTAAAAATGAACTTTTTCGAATTGGCGGACTTTCAACTTTACGTGGATTCGACGAAGAAAGTATTTACGCATCAGAATTTTTTATTGGAAGCTCGGAATTAAGATTTCTGTTTGAAGAAAATTCAGCTTTCTTCGCTTTTTACGATCAGGGGTATTATAAAAGTATAGATATTAACAACGATAACCCTTCTGGTTTTGGAGCAGGAATAGAATTTCAGACTAAAGCAGGAATATTTACTTTGAGCTATGCTATTGGCCATCAACTAGGAAATAGCATACAATTTAAAACAGCCAGGGTACATTTTGGTTTTATTAATCGTTTTTAAAAATATTTTCAAAAATATTTGGTTTACTTAATCGATTCAGATATATTTGACAAACAATTTAAACCAAGTCTGCCATGAGAAAATTATACTCATTATTACTTTGTTTACCCTTAGCATTTGTAATGTCCTGCAATAATCAAGAAAATGCTACCGATGGCTCAAATAACGATACCGCTGATTTACAAACAGCCGAAGCTCAACCGAACGACAAGCAGATTTCTTACTACGACAACGGTCAGGCTCAATTTATGCAACAATATTTAAATGGCATAAAACATGGCGAATATAAAGATTGGTTTAAAAACGGTCAACTTCGCACAATGGGTTACTATGATATGGGTATGCGCGACGGAACCTGGAAATGGTATGGCGAAAAAGGCGAAATAACACTTCAGGTGCGTTACGATAAACAAGTTGCAGAATTGTATTAGTTTATAGAAAAAATTAATTCCATTTATACTCAAAAACCTTTGGTAAACCGAGGGTTTTTTTATGTTCGTAAAAATTCTTTTAAAAACATAACTTTTTTTATATATACTTCGTATATTTACATAGGTAAAACAACCTTTTAGGATTTTACTCGTCAAATAAAAAGACAATTTGAAGTTGAGTACCTTGATGTATGTTGCATACTCCTCTGCAGCATAGCTGAAGCCGGCTTCGTATAAGTTATTAATGAATAATAATTTTGCGATGAAACGGTTTATTAAAATTCTCTCACTACTTTATCTGATAACCCTGTGCTTTAATGGGTGGGGGCAAATTTTAACATTTGAATTTTCTGCATTGGCTGGTGGTGAAGCAACTGCAGCTTCAAATACAAACGATGCTAATTTATCACCTTCCACAATCTCTCGTGGAGCCGGTTTAACTGCTTCGGCTAATGGTGGACGTTTTAATGCTACTAACTGGGCAATAACATCAATAGCAAATGCTGTTAGTGGTAATAACTACATGGAGTTCACAATTACCCCAAATTCAGGATATCAGTTTAGTGTTAGTTCAATATATTTCCAATTCCAAAGATCGGCAACAGGAAATTATGGTTTTGCTTTAAGAAGTTCATTAGATGGATATGCAACTGATATAGACGCCATTAAAACAATTGCAGATGTAACAACAACTGTAAATTTCACATTCACATTTGCTCAGGCTAATTCAACAAGTGCTGTAACATATCGTTTGTATAGTTATGCTGAAGCAACTACCGGATCGGGCGGTATAGGTGATGGCACTGGTAATGATATCGTTATAAACGGAACAGTTACAGCAACTGCAGTTAAACCCCAACCAACAAATCAACCAACTGCTTTTGCAGTTGGAACTGTAACTACCTCTGCAATCCCTTTAACCTGGACAGCTGCAGTTGCGGGTACTCAGGCTCCGGACGGTTATTTAATAAAATTAAATACCGGTGCTGTAGTTGATCCTATTGATGCTACGGATCCTGCAGATATTACAGCAGTTACCGGTGGAGTTGCTAACAAAAAAGTTACTCCGGGTTCAGCAAGTTCTGCTACAAGTTTTACAAGTATGGTTGCCGGTACAATGTATAATTATAAGATTTATTCTTATACAAATTCTGGTGCAAATATTAACTTTCTTCTAACTTCACCGCCTGCATTAAATCATGCAACTTTACCAAATGCTGTTACAGCAGGTTCTTTTACTGCAACCGGCCCTACTACAGCTAACATTACATGGACAGCGGCTTCTGGCTATAGTGCACCAAACCATAGCACAATGGTATTTGTTAAAGCCACAAGTGCTGTAAATGCAGGAGTTCCTACAAATGCCCCTTCCACATATACTGCAAATACCACATTTTCTGCTGGTACTGCTTATCAGGGAGATGCGTCGGCTTACTGTGTTTATAATGGAGACGGCACAAATGTTTCAATTACAGGATTAAACGCAAGCACTACATATCATATTCTTATTTATGTTGTTGTTGATGCTAGTAATTCAAATTCAACCAATTCATACTCTTCATCTGTTGTTGCAAATGGTATAACATCTTGTACAAACGTTGCCTTACCTTACTCACAAGGGTTCAACACTACTTCTATTCCAGCATGTTGGTCAACTCAAACTGTTGTTGGTGCTTCAGCCATTCAATACGTTGCCAGTTCATCAAATCCAACCACAACTCCTCAAGAAGGTGCTGATTATGTTTATTGGAATTCTTATAGTTTTACTTCTGGTAATGAAACTAGATTAATATCACCAGCCATTGTAACAACAGGTGCTTCATTAGTTGATGTTAAATTTTATTGGCTTAATGAAAATAATGCATCATATAGCACAGGAGCTTATCTTAACGAAGGTGTATTGGTTCAATATTCAACTGATGGTTCAACTTGGGATGCCGGAACATTTTATGCAAGACACGATGGTGCTTTAACTGCAGGAACAAGTCAATGGAATTTAAAAACCCTTACCTTACCTGCTGGAGCAGGAAATCAGCCAACTATTTACGTTTCTTTCAAATTTCATTCAAGTTTTGGTGATAATTGTAGCTTAGACAATGTTGTTATCGAAGCAAATGTTGTAAAACCAGAACCAACCAATTACCCTACTGCCTTTTCGTGCGGAACAACAACTAGTGCAACTATTCCTTTAAGCTGGACAGCTGCAACTGCAGGAACACAGGCTCCTGATTATTATCTGATTAAATGGAGCTCTACTAGCTATGCAGCTATTAGTAACCCTGTTGATGGAACAGCTATTGCAGATGATATAATAACTGTTGGGTCTGGTTCTAAAAATATTGCTTATGGAACAAACTCTTATACTGTTCCTAATCTAAATCAAAACACTACTTATTATTTTAAAATATGGACATATACTAATGCCGGAACTAATATTAATTATAAAACAACTGCTACTGAACCTCAAACAAATTGCACAACTTTAGCAGGTCCTTGTGTCGACGAATCTTGGGCAACAAATGCACTTCCTGCAGGATGGATTCAAACAAGCGTAACATTTACTTCAAATTATGCTGAATTCGCAGCAATGAATGGAGAATTAGCAACCCTAGCTGTAACAAATCCAACTACTCTCACTTTTGATTTAACAAGAACAACTAATACAACTTCAAAAACAATGTATATTGAGGTTTCAACAACAACACAAGGTGGAACTTATAATACAATCGCAACTTATACCCATACAAATACTACCTCAGGAGGTACAACAAATTGTACTGTTGATTTGTCAGCCTATAATTCTTCAACTGTATACATTAAATTCAGAAAAGCTTCTTCAACAACTTCTCCATGGAGATTAGATAATGTTACTGTAACATGTGGTGCTTGTACAGAACCTACTACAAATCCTACGACATTAACTTTTTCAAATATCACCAATACTACTATAGACTTTACAATTGGAACTGTTGGTAATGGGAATAAACGTATTCTTTTTGCAAAAGAAGCAAGCGCTGTTGATTATACTCCTATAGACGGCACTACTTATACTGCAAATGATTTTTATGCATCAACAGATTATTCCGGAAACAGGGCAGTTTATATTGGAACAGGATCCACAGGAACTATTACAGGTTTAACACCTGGAACAGTGTATTACTTCAAGGTTTTTGAATTTAGTTGTGCTACCGGAAGTGAAAATTATTATTCAGGAGGAACTATTTTAGCCGGAATGTCCTCAACTTATATTAGTCCTGTAACAGGATTAAATGTATCCTGTCAAACTAGTAATACAGCTACCATTTCATGGATTGCTCCCGAAGGAACCTATGATGGAGTAGTAATTGGTATGAGAAACTCAACTCTTGATTGTCATTCAATTGGCTCTTCTGACAACGAAAACACATATACTTCTAACACAAACTTTGGCTCAGGTTACCAATACGGATTAACTACACCTTATAGTTTTGTTGTATATAAAGGTACTGGAACTTCAGTAACAGTAACCGGATTAACCACAGGTCAATCCTACAAAATTATGGCATATACTTATAAAAACTCTACGACTTGGTCCGCCTCTACTCCTACTACATCTATTACCTCACTTGGAATCCCTAATGTAAGTTCATTGTCTTCATCACCTTTAGATGCCGAAGTACAAGTAAGTTGGGCAAATCCTCTTTCAGCTTGTTTTGACGAGGTTATTGTAATCGCAAAGCAAACAACTGCAGTTACTGCATCTCCTTCTGGCGATGGTACAGCATATACAGCAAACACTGTTTTTTCTTCAGGAACTGCATTTGATGGTGGTTTTTTTGTTTATAAAGGAACATCCAATTCTGTAAATATTACAGGTTTAACTAATGGTACTGAATATTGCTTTAAGGTATTCATTAGATCTGGCACTAGTTGGTCAACAGGCGTTTCAACATGCCAGACTCCAATTGCAGGTGGATCTGTCTTTGTTCCTGGAAGTATTGCTGTCGTCGGGGTTTGTTCTAATGTTGATGCTTGCCTTAGTCCACCTAATTATAGTGCAGGTGATGACGAAATAAGTATAGTATGTTTTAATGATTTGACTACAGGAAGTATGATAGACATGACAGATAATGGATGGGAGCGTTGTACAACTGGTAAATGGGGAAATACCGAAGGATATTTAAGAATTAGGAGAACTGGCGCTAATATACCAAAAGGTACAATAATCACATTTAGACTTAAAAATAATTCTCCTTATTTTGAAGGTATTTATCCTGATGATGGATGGGTAATTGACATTAGATATGGTTCATTAATATTAAATACCAGTGGAGATCAGATTTATTTCATGACAGGTGGAACATGGAATAATGGTACAACAAACGGAAATAATGCAACATACACAGGAGGAGTTGTATTGTTCGGTTTTAACACTAACGATGATTGGGTTCCTGGTGTTTGCAGTTCCACAACCTACCCATCAGGCTCAACCGGAACAGGTGCTTCACAGAATTCCGGATTATATCATGATCTTGAGTGTTTTAATATGATGCCAGGTGTAGCAACAGATTTTATTAAGTTCAATATTGATCTATCAACTGCAGCAGCAATGTCTCAAAGAACCTGGATTGAACTAATAAAAGATCCTGATAATTGGGAAGGTTTTATAGATTGTGATGATTATTATAATACTGCAATTAATGATTTTACTGCATCAGACACTTCTATATCTATTTTGGCAACCGGTGGAATTGGTGTAATACCAGGTTTATGGACAGGTGCAGGTGGTAGTAATGATTGGTTTACATGTAGTAATTGGGATAACATGATTGTTCCTGATTCAACTGTAAATGTTTTATTGCCAAACACTGGAGTTACAAATAACTGTAGAATAGGTGATCCAACAGGAACACATTTTACTAAAGCTTCGTGTAATAATATAACAAATAACCTAAGTGGTTTTAATTTTTTAATTGGATCTGACGATTCTAATGCTGGCACAGATGAAACTATTAGTAAACTTGATGTATTTGGTAATTTCACAAATAACTCAACTTTTACACATTCTAATGGAACTGTAAGCTTTAAAGGAAATTCTGAACAAACAATAAGTGGAACAATTGCTCCAATTTTTTATAATTTAACTGTTTTAAATACTGCAGCTTCGGGAGGAATTACATTATCAACAGATGTCTCTTCATCAAATGTATTAACATTAACAGATGGAATTATTACAACAGGAACTAATAAATTTATTGTTTCGAATAATAATTCTACTACTGGAATCTCTGGAGGTACCAGTGCAAGCTTTATAAACGGTAATTTACGCAGAGCTATTTCAACAAATACTAATACATATTTCTTCCCGGTTGGGAATGGAAACACTGCTGCAAATTACAAACGCTTTGACTTCATTAACAACAATTTAGCAAGTCTCAATAATTTAGATGTTAATGTTTCTTCTCTAACAGAATCAGGCAATAATATAGATTCCAGATTAGCAATTACTCAAAATGCTACACCTATGGTAAATCTGGCTTCATCTTCAATTTGGACTGTTAATCCTAATGTTCCGACAAGTTGGGCATATACAAGTGGTTCGTATGGTGTTAAATTATATGTTGCAAATAACGCTGAACTAAGCGCAGCTGATGACAATAAATTCTGTGCTGTAAAAAGAGCTGATGCTTCCACAGATTATGCAGAATGGAGTAATTTTGAAGGTTCTACTACAATACCAGGAACAGGTGCAGCAGGAAGAATATATAACAGTGGTAATGGTTACGCACAGCGTACCGGATATATCGCATTTTCCAAACATGCTATAGTTAAAGGATTAAGTCCATTACCAATTGAGCTTATCTCATTTAATGCTAAACTTCATGATAAAACTGTGATTCTCGACTGGTCAACAGCATCAGAAAATAATAATGATTTTTTTAGCATAGAAAGAGCTAATAATATCAATGATTTTGAAGAAATCGGAAAGATTAATGGTGCCGGTAATTCCTCTTCAATACAGAATTATACATTTATTGACAACAACCCTATAAAAGGTCTTTCATATTATAGATTAAAACAAATTGACTATAATGGAGATTACACTTTTAGTGATATTAAAAATATTTTAATAAATGAAGCTCCACATTTAGCTATAATTAATTTATTTACTAATGAATATGGGACTACAGTAATATTTAATAATCCTACAAAAGATATACTGTACTTGAAAATTACAGATATGTCCGGCAAAATAATTTACAGCCAGAAAATAAATACTGAAAATGATAATATCATGTTGGAACTAAATAAATCTCAAATTAGTTCAGGTATTTATAGTCTGAATTTGTATAATAATTCAGAATCTGTCTCACAAAAATTAATTATTTATTAATAAATTTCTTTGCCATTCTTTCAAGACTTTAAAGCGTTGAAAGATTTTTTATATGAAATTATCCATTAACAACTTATTATTTTTTAATATGATCCTAAGGAAAATGCTATTCTCTTGTTTATTCTGTATGGTATTAAATGCACAAAGTGCAACACATTTTACAGAATTATTTAATGATATAACATTTAATACAACCAGCTATACAAGTGGAACAATTACATTAACCAGTGGAAGCTGGGATTATGATAATATTAAAGGCGAAATTTCTGCTAATTCATACGGAGCTATAGGTGGCGCAGCTCGATTAAATAAATTAATTACAGCCGGATCGTTTCTTATCACACCGAGTGTAAATAGTGTCG
This sequence comes from Bacteroidia bacterium, assembly GCA_016218155.1. NCBI lineage: Bacteria > Pseudomonadati > Bacteroidota > Bacteroidia > Bacteroidia bacterium. The sequence goes on along the minus strand of JACREQ010000034.1, from coordinate 839 downwards.
GAACAGTAAGCTTTTATTATCGTGAGCTAAACTCTGGTGGTGGAACAATTACTATACAAAAATCAATAAATGGTGGTGCCTTTACCACTATCGGGACACAATCTTTCAGTGGAACAACATATAGTTTATATTCTTTAAATGTTAATGATGCCAGCAATAATATTAGAATTAAAATTTTGAGTATTAATAATACTGGTTTTTTAATATTAGATAACATAACACTTACTGACTTCGTAGTTGGTCCAGCTTTATTAGCAAATCCTACACAACTAACCGGCTTTAATTATATTGTTGGATCAGGTCCATCTGCTTCCCAAAGCTTTAATTTAACAGGTAGTAATTTAACCGGATCACCCGGAAATATTTTAATCTCTGCTCCTTCAAATTATGAAGTATCATTAGATAACATTACATTTTTACCTACTATTAGTTTACCTTATTCTGGCACAACAATTTCTTCGACACCTATTTATACTCGTTTAAAATCTGGTTTATCTGTTAATAATTATAACTTAGAACTTGTTTCAATAACTGGAGGTGGTGCACCACAAATTGACGTTTCGCTAAGTGGCAGTGTCTCGGCAGTACCAACGCCCATACTTAATGTCAATCCAATAACTTTATCTGGTTTTACATACATTTTCGGTTCAGGTCCATCAACATCACAATCTTATAATATCAGCGGAAGTTATTTAACTGGATATCCATCAAACATTGTTATAACAGCTTCCACAAATTATGAAGTTTCATTAAACAACTCCACATTTGCTAATACTATTAACATTCCATTCACCAGTGCATCACTGGCATCAACAACAGTTTTTGTGAGGTTAATTTCT
>JACREQ010000033.1 GCA_016218155.1 Bacteroidia bacterium | reverse complement strand
TTCTGGAATTGCAAACAAATAACAAAATACTGAAGACAAAATTAATACTAAATTAAAATAATATGAAAAAAACATTACTTATATTATTGGTAATTGGGTTTTCAATAACAAATAATACAGCTCAGGTTTTTAAATTATATACAACTACTGATGGATTAAGCAGTAATAATGTAAAATGCCTAACAACCGATAATTCAGGAAATTTATGGGTTGGAACAATCTCTGGATTAAATAAATTTAATGGCACAACTTTTACTAATTATAGTACTACTCAAGGATTGCCTCATAATAATATAAAATCACTTTCTAAAGATCTTTCTGGTAATGTATGGATTGGAACACAAAGTGGTTTAAGTAAAACTAACGGTTCAGGATTTGTTAATTATTATACTACAAACGGGTTGCCATCAAATAATATAACTGCTCTGGCATCAGGTTCAGGTGGAATGTTATGGATAGGCACTTTTTCATCAGGATTATCAAAATATAATGGACTCACTTTCACAAACTACAATAATACGAATGGTCTAATCTCTAATGGCATATCATCAATTTGCGAAGATTTAACTGGAAAAATATGGCTTGGTACCAATATCGGAATATCTGTATTTGATGGTATAACATTTACAAACTACAATACCGGTAATGGACTTCCATCAAACTTAATTAAAGCAATCCGTTGCGATCTTTCAGGAAATATATGGATAGGAACTACAACTGGCTTAGTGAAATATAACGGAATTAGTTTTACAACTTTAACAACTGTTGATGGCTTATTAAGTAACTCAATAACTTCATTAGATGTAGACGATACTGGAAATTTATGGATAGGATATAACTCTGCTGGAATTTCAAAATATAATGGAATTTTCTTTACTAACTATAGTGCTTCTAATGGTTTTATTTGGAATAATTTAACTTCTATAAAAAGTTATAATAATAATATTTATTCAGGAAATTTAAATGAATTAATTGAGTTTAAAAAATGGACTATACCACCTTTTCGGTATGACTACCTTGACACAAATAATATTTCTGCCGGAATAAATTCATGTGGTTTACTTTTTGAAAATCCTAATAATACGGGTGCTTTTCATGTACCCAAAAATACTGGAGCCTCTTCTCTTTTTGCATCATCTATTTGGTTTGGAGGTTTTGACCAAAATAATTTATTGCATTTAGCTGCAATGAGATTTTTAAATTACCCTAACGATATTTGGCCAGGACCCTTATTATCAAATACAAATACCTATACTGGCGATAGTATATGGAATAGAATCTGGAAAATTTCAAAATCAGAAATAGATTTTCATATATTAAATTATAATCAATCTGGTTATATAATCCCAAAATCAATTTTAGAATGGCCAGCACCTACAGCTGACTATATAGACTTTAATGGCAATAATTTATATGATCCCCAAAATGGAGATTACCCATTAATCCGGGGAGACCAGGCAATATTGTCAATTTTTAACGACCTAGCAGACATGCATAGTTCAGGAGGTTTACCTTTGGGAGTTGAAGTTCATTCATTATCTTATTCATTTAATTCTAATGACTCTGCACTTGCTAATACTGTTTTTAACAACTACAAAATTTACAATTATTCATCGAATAATTATAACGATTTTTATATAGGTATTTACTCTGATATTGATGTTGGAGAAGCATTGAACGATTATATAGGTTGTGACAGTGCAATAAGTCTATATTATGGCTATAATGCTGTTACTAATGATGCCCAATATGGTTCTCATGTTCCTGCACAAGGAGTTGTTTTTTTAAGTTCACCAATGTATTCATTTAATTATTATAATAACATTAGCAGTATGCTTGGCGACCCTGGTAACAGCACTGAGTATTACAACGTACTAAATGGTTACTGGAAAGATGGAACACCTTATACATATGGAGGAAATGGATATGGAGGTACAGTTTACACTAACTATTGTTATAGTAGCGACCCTAATAATCCATTAGGTTGGTCAGAAGTCACTGAGGGAAATGCACCAGGCGACAGAAGAGGTGTTGGCACCGTTGGACCATTTACCTTACTTGCAGGAAAAGCACTATGTTTAGATGTAGCTTTTCCAAATGCAATTGATTATTTTGGAAATAATTTAAGTTCTGTTTCATTATTAAAAGAAAGAACTTCCCAGATTATTAATTTTTATAATTCCCAAGGTTGGATATGTGGAGAAATTTATACAGACACAAATACAGTTGCACATTTATATACACAAAATCCAACAATATGCAAAGGACAGCCTTATCAACTAAACAACATAGTTGTTGGCGGGGCTCCGCCATATACTTATAATTGGTCAAGCT